>JBCDHK010000320.1:0-4673 GCA_038750185.1 Pseudomonadota bacterium | reverse complement strand
TTGGCGTCCTTGGGCCAGTATTCGGTCTGGTAGGCGGGCAGCGAGGAGAACGGGTTGAGCCGGGTACCAAGCGCCAGGATGACGTCGGCCTTGCCCATCATCTCCATGCCGGCCTTGGAGCCGTTATAGCCGAGCGGGCCGCAAGAGAGAGGATGGGAGCCCGGGAAGGCATCGTTGTGCTGGTAGTTGCAGCAGACCGGCGCGCCGAGACGCTCGGCCAGGGCCGCCGCCGCCGGGATCGCGCCCGCCAGCACCACACCAGCGCCATTGAGCAACACCGGATGCTTGGCCGAGGCCAGCAACTCCGCCGCCTTCTTGATGCCGCTCTCCGAGCCGCGCGGGTGCTCGATGTCGAGGATCTGGGGCAGATCGATGTCGATTACCTGGGTCCAGAAATCGCGCGGCACGTTGATCTGGGCCGGGGCCGAGCCGCGGTGCGCCTTGGTGATCACGCGGTTCAACACCTCGGCGATGCGGGTCGGATCGCGCACTTCCTCCTGGTAGCAGACGCAATCGGCGAACATGCGCATCTGCTCGACTTCCTGGAAGCCGCCCTGGCCGATGGTCTTGTTGGCGGCCTGGGGCGTCACGAGCAGGAGCGGCGTGTGGTTCCAGTAGGCGGTGATGATGGGCGTGACGATATTGGTGATGCCGGGGCCGTTCTGGGCGATGGCCATGGACATCTTACCAGTGGCGCGGGTGTAGCCATCGGCGGACATGCCGGCGTTGACCTCGTGGGCGCAGTCCCAAAAGGTGATGCCGGCCTTGGGGAAGAGGTCCGAGATCGGCATCATGGCCGAGCCGATAATGCCGAAGGCATGCTCGATGCCGTGCATCTGCAGGACTTTGACGAAAGCTTCTTCAGTGGTCATTTTCATGGGGCTGGATCCTTTCGATCGCGAAGGCTGGCGTAATTCGGGGTCGGAAACGGGCTCAGGCGCGGCGATCCGCCAAGATCAGATCGCTGGCCTTTTCGCCGATCATGATCGCGGGCGCATTGGTATTGCCGCTCACGATATTCGGCATGATCGAGGCATCGGCCACGCGCAGCGCAGCGACACCGTGGACGCGCAGGCGGTCATCGACCACCGCTGTCGCGTCGTGTCCCATCCGGCAGGTGCTGGTCGGATGGTAGATGGTCTGGCTGATCGCGCGCGCCGCATCGAGGATCGCCTCGTCGGACTGCGGATCGCCTTCGGGCACGTGCTCGCGCACCACGAAGGGGGCGAGCGCCTTGGTCTTGGTCATGGCGCGGGCAAACTTGACCGCACGGATCGCGCAAAGCTGGTCGGCGGTGGCCTCCAGATAATTCGGCACGATTTTGGGGTGGTCCTGTGAGCGCGGGCTCTTGATGTGGATGTGGCCGCGGCTCTCGGGGCGCAACTGGCAGACCGACGAGGTGATCCCCGAGAACGGATGCATCTCGATGCCGGGCTTATCGGCCGAGAGCGGCTGGAAGTGGAACTGGATGTCGGGGCGCTCCAGCCCTTCCATCGATTTGGCGAAGATCGCCACTTGGCTGGCACCAAGGCTCATGGGCCCGGTGCGAAACAGCACGTATTCCAGGCCGATCCCCATGCGCGGGATAAAGCGGTTGATGGCGTCGTTGAGGGTGGGGACGTTCACTTCATAAACCAGCCGGATCTGCAGGTGATCCTGCAAACCCTCGCCCACGCCTTGCAGCGCATGGCGCACGGCCACGCCGGCAGCCCCCAGCACCTCGGGTTGGCCGATGCCGGACAACTCCAGGATCTGCGGCGAGCCGATGGCGCCTGCCGAGAGAATCACCTCCCCGCCCGCGCGCAAGCTGACACCGCGCAGAGCCCCCTTTTGGCGAAAGCGCACCCCAGTGACCCGCGGCTCCGTGCCTTCGGCAAACTCCAGCCCCTCGACATGGGCGTGGGTGACGACCTCCAGATTGGGCCGGCGCTTGGCGGAGTTGAGAAAGGCGCGCGCGCTGGAGCAGCGAAAGCCGCCGCGGGCGGTCTGGTGGAAATAGCCAGCGCCCTCTTGGTCCTCGCCATTGTAGTCGTCGGTGCGCGGCACGCCCATTTCCTCGGCAGCGCCGATGAAGGCCTCGGCCACGCGGCTCTTGGCGCGAATGCGCGAGACCGAGAGCCCGCCTTTGCCGCCGTGAATAGCAGTCTCACCATCCTCATGGCGCTCAGAGCGTTTGAAGAGCGGCAGCACGTCATCCCAGCCCCAACCGCGATTGCCCGATTGCGCCCACTGGTCGTAGTCCTCGCGCTGGCCGCGCACATAGAGCAGACCGTTGATCGAACTGGAGCCGCCCAGCGTCTTACCGCGCGGCCAATCGAGCGAGCGCCCATGCAAACCGGGCTCGGCTTCGGTCTTGTAACACCAGTCGGTGTTGGGGTTATGTAGAGTCTTGAAATACCCGACGGGCACGTGGATCCACGGGTTGAGATCACGACCGCCCGCCTCCAGCAACACCACGCGCACCGAAGGATCAGCGCTCAGGCGATTGGCAAGGACACACCCCGCAGACCCGGCACCCACCACGACATAATCTGCTTCGATCGCAGCCACGGCGTTTCTCCCTTGGTTTTTGTTCTTGTCACTCACCATCGCATATGCATTATTGAGACTGCAAGTCTCAAAATATAAACAAACGGGAGGATATCATGAAAATAGCCGACAAACTGAGCGGCATCTCACGCCGCGACCTGCTCCGCCTGACGGGCCAGTTCGGCATCAGCTCGACCATGCTTGCCGCCGGTGCCGCAACGGGCGCCCTCAGCCTGTCGTCGCTGGCCCAAGCCGCTGAATCTACATACGAAAGGCGCTTTAGCAAACAGGCGCGCCACACGCTGAAATTCGGCGCCTCAGGCTTTAATGCGCGCAACCTGCTCATCGAGCGTGCCGGCGCGCTGGAGTTCGCCCGCGACCTCGAAGCGCGCACCGACGGCGAAATCCGCATCGAATTCATTGGTGACAACCAGATCTGCGGCCAGCTCTCCTGCGTCGAAAAGACGCAAAACGACATCGTGCAGGTCTATTCCGCCTCGACCCAAAACTCCGCCGGCGGCGCACCCTATCTCAACGTGCTCGACTACGCCTTCCTGTTCCCAAGCCGCGCGGCGCAGTACTACTTCTTCTACCATCCAGCCAGTCAAAAGCTGCTGCGCGAGCCCATGGAGCGCCGCCACGGGTTGAAATTCCTGTTTACCCACTGCGAGTTGCGCGGCCTCCAGCTTGGCCTCTCGTGGGAAGATCGCCCGACCGTCACCAAGCTCGAAGAACTGTTCGGCACCAAAAACCGTGTCACCGGCACCCAGCTTGGCCGAATCGCCATGCAGCTCCTCAACCTCAACCCCGTGCCCGTGGCCTGGGAAGAGACCCTGGACGGCCTCAAGCAAGGCCTGATCGACGGCGCCGAGACCTGGGCCTCGGCCGTGGCCTACGCCAATATGTCGCCCGTGGTCTCGCAGTGCGTGGATCTGCGCTTCTTCTGCGGCACCGAGCACACCTCCATGTCGGTCTCGGCCTTCGATGCGCTGGAGGGCCACCTCCAAGACGCCGTGCTCGAATCGGCCTACTGGGCCCAAACCCACGTCCAAGCCGCCAACGAAGCCGCCCTGGTCAAGACCGTGGGCTTCTCCGAGCCGCAGCTGCCCAACACCATCTTCGCCCAGAACAACGTGCGCGTCTCCTTCCTGCCCGACGATCAGATCAAGATGGCCGAAGAGATGTGCAGCCCCGAGTTCAACCCAGGCCCCTGGGAGCAATGGCGCGAGCGCCTCAACAACTGGTCGGGCGGCCTCGACACCTACTCCGAGATGCACGCCATCGCGCGTGAGATCCCGGCCGACATGCTGCCCGAGAACGTCGAGCCGCGTCGTTGGTGGCGCTCCTGAGCGCCTGAGCGATTGTCGTCCGCCCGGGGATGCCTCGGGCGGGCGCAACCGTCATCCCACTGAAATCATTGGGATGCCATAGCCCAAAGCACGGCCGCCAGACGCCGGCAGGGGGGAAACCATATGCTATCCTTGATCGCCGAAGCGACGGATGTGTTCGCCTCGTTCTTTACCGACGACGCCTGGACCATGCGCCAGGCGTTGCGCACGCCTGGGGCCTGGCTTGCCGGGCTGATCGTGACCATCGGCGGCGGGCTGATCGTGCTCGGGCTCTACCGCCTGATCCCGCCGCTCGATCGCTACCTCGAACGCATGATCATGGTGGTGAGCTATCTGAGCATCGCCGGCATCATCTTCGTCGAGGTGTTCCGGCGTTTCGTGCTCAACGAGCAGGCGCCTTGGTCGACCACGCTGCCGCCGTTTCTGTTTTTGGTCATGACCTGGTTCGGCTGCGCCTACAATGTGCGGCTGCGCACCCATCTGGCGTTCACCGAGTTTCGCATGAAGATGCCGCCCAAGGGGCAGCTCTTTTGCGTCTGTCTCGATGCGGTGCTTTGGTCGGGGTTTTGCTGGATCGTCATCGTCACCAGCGCGCGCCTCACCGCCAACTCCGCAGCCAACTTCCAGATCCTGCTCGGCACCGACGACGTGTTGCAGTGGTGGTTTCTGGTCTTCGTGCCCATCGCCTTTGTGCTGATGGCGGCACGCGTGCTTGAAAACCTGTTCGAGGACATCGCGCGCTACCGCGCCGGCGAGCCCATCGTGCGCCAGTCCGTCATCGGCGGCGACTGAGGA
>JBCDHK010000319.1:0-4679 GCA_038750185.1 Pseudomonadota bacterium | reverse complement strand
CGCTCGAACAGATCTCGGACGAGCTGAGTGCCGAGGTGACCGTCGCCAAGGTCAATATCGACGACAACCCCAACGCACCCTCCAAATACGGCGTGCGCGGTATCCCGACGCTGTTGATCTTCCGCGGCGGTGAGTTGGTCGACCGCAAGGTCGGTGCCGACAGCAAGACCGGCATCTCGAACTGGATCCGCTCGGCGCTTTGAGGTGAGAGCGATTTCAAAGAAGGTGGAAACACCGACTGATCAGGAAATCGCGATAAAACAATAGCCTACAGCGTTGTGCGTGAACCAACGTCTGCGCACAACGCTGTAGCGACCTCAGGCGTGCTCGCGCAGGATGGCGCCAGCCAGATAGAGCGAGCCGCAAATCACGATCCGCAGCGGGGCGTGCGTGTGCCGCTGCAAAATTACCTGCAGCGCCTGTTCGGTGCTCTCGGATGCCTCAGCCTCGATGCCGGTGGCGCTGATGCGTGAGGCCAGCACGTCAGCCGGGATCGCGGCGGCGGTGTCCGGGATCGAGACCGTCGCCACGCCTTTAACCAAGGGCGCCAGCGGACGGAAGAAGTTCTCGACCGCCTTGGTCTCCAACATGCCCGCGATCAACCAAAGCGGCGCCGGAGCGCGCCCGCCGATCTCGGCAAAGATACTGGCCAGCGCCTGTCCCGCCGCAGCGTTGTGGCCACCGTCGAGCCATAGCTCAGCCCCCTCCGGCAAGCGTTCGAGCAGTGGGCCGCGGTGCAGGCGCTGCATGCGGGCTGGCCATTCGGCTTTCGCAACGCCGGCCATGGCCGCCTCGCTGCGCCCAAGCGCACGCAAACTCGCCACCGCAATACCGGCGTTCTCGATCTGATGCGTGCCGATCAGGCGCGGCGGATCCAGATCGAGCAGGCCGTCGTTGTCCTGAAACACCATGCGGCCATGCTCGCGGCGCACGATCCAGTCGCGCCCATGCACGATGAGCGGCGCACCGACCGCCTCGGCCCGAGCCTCGATCACCTCAAGCGCTGCATCGGACTGCGGGCCGACCACGCACGGCACACCGGGCTTGAGAATACCGGCCTTCTCGCCAGCGATCTCGGCCACGGTCTCGCCCAGATACTGCTGGTGGTCGAGCGAGACCGGGGTGATGGCGGTTAGGGCAGGGCGGTCGATGACGTTGGTGGCGTCAAGGCGCCCGCCCAGACCGACCTCCAGCACGGTGTAGTCGGCCCTCTCGCGGGCAAAGCCGAGCAGCGCCGCCACGGTGGTGATCTCGAAAAACGTGATCGCGCGCCCGGCGTTGACCGTCTCGCACTCGGCCAGAAGCGCCGCCAGCGCGCCCTCGCCAATCAGCCCATCGATGAGGCGAATACGCTCGTGGAAATGCGCCAGATGGGGCGAGGTGTAGGCCTGGACGCGCAACCCCTCCGCCGCCAGCCCGCTGCGGATCATCGCCTGCACCGAGCCCTTGCCATTGGTGCCCGCGATGTGGATCACCGGCGCCAGCGCACGTTCGGGGTGGCCGAGATCGGCCAAGAGGCGATGCACGCGCTCCAGCGTCAGATCGATGATCTTGGGGTGGAGCGCCAGCAGGCGGGCCAGGATCGTATCGCTGTCGGGGGCGGGCAGGGCTTCGGCCTGGGCCTCGCTCATGGCCCATCCCCAGTAGCGCCTTGCTCGGCTGGAGGAGCCTCGGGCGGGCTCAACGCGCCGTGGATCATGGGGGGCAGCCGCATCAGCATGCGCAAGATCTGCGCGATCTCCTGGCGCATTTTGGCGCGCTCGACCACGCGGTCGATCATGCCGTGATCGAGCAGATATTCTGAGCGCTGAAAACCTTCGGGCAGGGTCTCGCGGATGGTCTGCTCGATGACGCGCGGCCCGGCAAAACAGATCAGCGCATCGGGCTCGGCCAAATGCACATCGCCCAGCATGGCATAGGACGCCGTGACACCGCCCGTGGTCGGGTGGGTGAGGACGACGATGAAGGGCAGCCCCGCCTCGCGCACCTGATCGACGGCCACCGTGGTGCGCGGCATCTGCATGAGCGACAGGATGCCCTCCTGCATGCGCGCGCCCCCCGCGGTGGTGAAGACGATGAGCGGCGAGGCGCTCTCCACCGCCGCCTCGGCCGCCGCCAACAGCGCATTGCCGACGTAAAGCCCCATGGAGCCGGCCATGAACGAGAAATCCTGCCCCGCCACCACGACAGACTGTCCGTAAAGCTGGCCGCGCACCACCAGCATGGCTTCGTGCTCGGCGGTTCTGCGCCGCGCCTCGCGCATGCGCTCGGTATAACGCTTTTCGTCGCGAAAGCCGAGCGGATCGGCCAGCGGCTCCGGCACGGCAATTTCGGTGAACAGGCCACCGTCGAAGAACGCCCTAAAGCGCGCCCGCGGAGTGATGTGCATGTGGTGGCCGCAGGCGGGGCAGACGTTGAGGTTTTCGGCCAGCTCGCGATGGAAGATCATCTGGCCGCAGGCATCGCATTTGGCCCAGAGGTTTTCGGGCATCTCGCGGCGCTGGAAGAACGTCTTCAGCTTGGGCGGAACGTAGTCGGAAATCCAGTTCATGGCGCTCCCCGTGGCGTGCGGCGTGGCGCTCAGATAACCTTGCGGGAGGCGGTGTGCAACGTTGGGCGTGTGCCTTAGCCAGAGCGGCGCCAGCCGGCGGCTTGGGCTTCGGTCTCGGTGCAAAACCAGCGCTCACCCCGGGTGGGGTCGATGCGCGTGCGTGCATACCAGCGCGAGCCGGGCAGGTGGTAGATCCGCCCTGAAGACGAGATGTTGCCTTTGATCTGGCAGCGTCCGCTGTCGCCCACATCGGCGCGGCTGATCTGGGCTTCGGCGCCGTTGCGCCGCCAGTCCTCGGGGCGCTGGAAGGTGCCGCCCCAGACGCCGACCCGCGCGGCGCGTGCGCGCGCTTCGTGGGCGGCATAGTCCTTGGCGTATTTGACATAGGCCAGCGCTAAGCCGTTCTCAACCAGCGCCGCATTGAGATCGCGTCCGTTTGCATAGCAAATCGAGACCTTGCGCCCGTAGCGGTCGGTGTCGCGGGTATCGCACTCGACCCCGTTCTGGCCGATCAGATCGACCAGAAAACGCGTGGCTTCCTTGCCGCAGGCCCACTCGCGGCCAGCTTGGTTGCGGCACTTCTGAGCGCTTTCGGGGGCGTCGATTCCATGCAGACGGATCCGGTCCTCCCCCAGCACGATGGTATCGCCATCGACGACGCGCATCGGTTGAAGCGGTGCACCAGCCTCATCACAGCCGGTGAGGACTAGGAGGGCAACGACGGCGAGGAACGGTTTCCAGGACATATGGAAACATTAACCAATTGTTAATCTTTGAACAAGCATTTCAGCCAGAACACTGTTGAGAACAGATTATTTGTCTGCGGGCGTTCCGTAGCGTCCCCACCAGCGCGATGCACTAAGCCGGGCCTGTGAGCTTACTCTCTGTTTCCAGACTAAGCGGCTATGTAGAGCTGTAGGAGGAAGAGGCCCAATGAGCCACCGATCCGGCTGATGAGCCGGGCACTGAAGACCGCACGCAGCCAGGTGCAAGCCCAGCGCTCAGTACCAGGGCTCCGCCCACCAGTGATCTCAGTGCTCCCCACGCTGGGCTGGTTGAGGAGATCTTCGCGACCCGCCCGCGGCGCCATGATGCGCCGCGGGTGCAGGCAAAACTGCACAGCCCCCAGCATCGAGTGACGCGGTGCACAGTGACCAAGCTGACGCGCCAGCATGATATGCGCCACACCGAGCACCACCGCCGCGTCCCGCGCTCGACCGGGAATGACCTCACGCCGCCTGACCTGACGCCCGTCTCTCATCCAGCGGCGACTTAAATCGCGGGTTGAGAACTGCGTGCGCGAAAAAGTACCAGGCCCTGTTGGATGCGGAGGACGGCAGATGATCCGCAGCATTCAACAGGTCCTTCTCGACGAGGGCGTCCCTGTATCAATCGTGAAACTCTGCGCCTGGGTATCGGCGTGCCGCGGCGCACGGTCTACTACAAGCCGACCAAAGCCGCGCCGAAGGTCGCCCCCGCTTTCGCCGAGCTGATCGAAAAAGAGCCCGCTTTCGGCTACCGGACCGTCGCCTGGCTGCTCGGCTTCAACAAAAACACAGTTCAAAGGATCTTCCAGCTGGGTCCCTCGAAAAACCTCGCTGTCTGCTGAGCCTTGTGACTCACTAAGCCTGAGGCGGTGAAGGGGACGGCGATGGTACGGGCACCGGGATTGTTCGACGTTGACGAGCGGCTGCAGCGGCTGAGCGACATCGGCGACCAGTTGGAGGCCTTCGCCCGGGTGGTCGACTTTGAGATGTTCCGCGCCGATCTGGTGGCGGCCCTGGCCTACAGCGACGGCGCCAAGGGTGGTCGTCCGCCCCATGACCCGGTGCTGATGTTCAAAATCCTGGTGATCCAGGCGCAAAACAACCTCTCTGATGACCGAGACGAGTTCCTAATCAACGACCGGCTCTCCTTCATGCGTTTTCTGGGCCTCAGCCTGACCGACCGTGTACCCGATGCCAAGACCATCTGGTTGTTCCGCGAGCGGCTGATCCGAGCCGGGGCCATTGAAGCGCTGTTCGCCCGCTTCGACCAGGCGATCCGTGAGGCGGGCTACATCCCGATGGCCGGCCAGATCGTTGACGCCAGCCTGGTCTCGGCGCCCAAGCAGCGCAACACCACCGCG
>JBCDHK010000318.1:0-4680 GCA_038750185.1 Pseudomonadota bacterium | reverse complement strand
CTCGCCCGCCTCGGTCCAAAACGCAGGCCCAGCCTCATAGACGGTGGTGGGCTCGACGGGCAGCAACTGAAAAGCGTCATAGCCCATGTAGAGGCGGTCGGCGGGCTCATGATCGAGGTTTTGGCGGCAGCGCTCGGCGATGTGCTCGATGTGGCGGGTGAGGCTGGCCAGCGTCATCCCGGCGGTGGCCGTGGGTACATGCACTTGCAAAATGTTGGTCACGGGGCCGAGCTTAACCGGCTCCTCGCCGCTCTTCATTGCCGCGAAATAGGCGCGATCACTGCGCGCGGCCTGCATGGCGTCTGTGTCGTAGTACTCGGCCGGCGCGAAGGCCCCGAAAGGCAGCGAGGCGGCCAAAGGATCGAGGATGCGATGCCAAGCGCCTTCGGCGTCGCGCCAAGTGAGCGCGTAGAAATGGCCAACACGCTCGCGCGTACCCGCCACCATGCCGGAGATGGCGGCAAAGCAATAAGCCTCGGTGCGCAACACCGGCACCCGCGTGCGCCGAAACCGCACCGATTGGCGCGCGACGGCGAGATTGAGCGGCTCGGCAGGCTCCAGCACTTCGAGGAAGACATCGCCGTCGAGCACACGGCGCTCGATCAGTTCGGGCGCCCAAAAGCCGATCTCGGCATGATTGCCAACGCGATGCGCCCCAAGGCGGCGTGCGATCAGCCGCGCAGCCTCAAAGGCGGTCGCGCTGTTTTGCAACGTCTCCTGGGCGAAAGCGATCAGGGCTTCGCTGGCGGCTTGATCAAAGGCGATGGGCTGGGTGGCATCGATGTCTTGCATGGGAGCTCTCCTCAGTCGCCGGCCAACTCAAAGAATAGCCCGCTGAGTGGGGGGAGCGTCAGCACCAGCGAGTGCGCCCGCCCATGCGCACCGACTGCCTCGCTCTGCGCGCCCCCCAAGTTGCCGCGATCACCCCCACCATAGCGCGCGGCATCGGTGTTGAGGCGTTCGGCCCAAAAGCCAGGAGCGGGCACGCCAAGGCGCCAGCCGGTGTGCTCTTGGCCCGAGAAGTTGAGCACGGCGAGCATGGGCGGTGTGGCGTCTTCGCCGCGACGCAACCAGGCAAAGACATTGGCATCGGCGGCTGCACCGTCGATCCACTCGAAACCATCGGCACGGCAATCGCGGGCATGCAGTGCCGGGTGTGTGCGATAGAGCCGGTTGAGATCGCCAATCAGCGCCTTGATGCCAGCGTGGGCTGGGTCGTCCAGCAGATGCCAAGGCAAACCCTGGTCGTGGTTCCACTCAAAGGGCTGGGCAAACTCCTGCCCCATAAACAACAGCTTCTTGCCCGGATGGGCATACATCAGCGCATAAAGCGCGCGCAGATTGGCAAAGCGCTCGCCCCCCTGCCCCGGCATTTTCTGGAGCAGCGAGCCTTTGCCGTGCACCACCTCATCATGGCTGAGCGGCAGCACGTAGTTTTCCGAGAAGGCATACGAGAGGCCAAAACCGATCTGGCCGTGGTGGTGACTACGATACATCGGATCTTTCGAGACATACTCCAATGTGTCGTGCATCCAGCCCATGTTCCACTTGTAGCCAAAGCCGAGCCCGCCGTCGTGCACGGGGCGCGAGACACCGGGCCACGCGGTCGACTCCTCGGCTACAGTCATGATCGAAGGATCTTCGGCGTAGGCGGCAGTGTTCATGGCCTGCAAAAACGCAATCGCCTCGCGGTTTTCCCGCCCGCCCTCGGCATTGGGCACCCACTCGCCCTCAGCGCGCGAGTAGTCGCGGTAGAGCATGGAGGCCACGGCATCGACACGCAGCCCGTCGATATGGTGTTCGACCAGCCAGTAGAGCGCGTTGGCGATCAGGAAATTGACCACTTCGGTGCGCCCGTGGTTGTAGATCGCGGTGTTCCAATCGGGGTGAAAGCCCTCACGCGGATCGGCGTGCTCGTAGAGGTGGCTGCCATCGAAACGCGCCAGTCCGTGGTCGTCGGTGGGAAAATGCGCGGGCACCCAGTCGAGGATCAGGCCAAGCCCCGCACCGTGCACCGCCTCGACGAAATGGCGAAAACCGGCCATGTCGCCATGGCGTGCGGTAGGCGCATAAAGACCGAGCGGCTGATAACCCCAAGAGCCGTCGAAGGGATGTTCGGTGAGCGGCAGCACTTCGATATGGGTAAAGCCCATCTCGACGACATAGGGCACAAGGCGCGCGGCCAGCGCATCGTAGTCGAGCCAGTGGCCTTGGTCGTCGCGCGCCCAAGAGCCCAGATGCACTTCGTAGATGGCGATGGGCGCATCGGTTTGCTGGCGCGCAGCACGGCTGGCCATCCACGCGCTATCCTGCCAGTCGTGGCCCTCAAGGCGCGCAGTCAGCGAACAGTTGTCGGGGCGCAGGCGCGCTTGAAAGCCAACCGGGTCGGCCTTGAGCGGCAGTAAGCCGTCGTGGCCCAGAAGCTCGTATTTGTAGCGCTCACCCGCGCCGAGCCCGGGCACGAAGATCTCCCAGACACCCGTGCTGCCACAGCGGCGCAGGACATGGCGCCGCCCGTCCCAAGCATTGAAATCACCCACCACCGAGACGCGGCACGCATTGGGCGCCCAAACACCAAACCGCACGCCCTCCATGCCCTGGTGGACCATCACCCGTCCGCCAAGCACGTGCCAAAGCCGCTGGTGACGGCCCTCGCCGATGAGATGTTCGTCAAGCGCGCCGATCAGCGGGGCAAAGCGGTAGGGATCGTCAACGCGCCAGGTGTCGTGCCCGTGGCGTGCGGCAAAGCGGTAGGCCCCGGGGTCGCTGTCGAGGGCGAGGGCAAAGACACCGCCCTCGTGCAGACACACCATCTCCAGCGTGGCGCCAGTTTCGGGGATTAGCGTGAGCGCCTCGGCGCCAGGCACGAAGGCACGCACCACCCAGCCGCCATCGAGCGCATGCTTGCCCAGCACGGCAAACGGATCGCTCTGCGTACCCTCAACCAGCCGCGCACAGGTTTGCGCATCGAGCAAAGGGGCAGGCGAGTGTGGCTGGACGGACGATTTGGACATGGCGGGCCTCCGTTCCCCTTGGCGTACAGGCCGAGTGTACTGGAACGGGCCGGGCGACATCGCCCGACCGCACGCCTTTTAACTAGGGGGTTTCCAGCCAGGGCCATCCCCCCGTCTGAAATCCCCACGGCTGAAACGGTTTTGCAGCGCGCAAAAAACCGGCAGTGCGTCACTCGGCGGCGATGGCCGGGCCCGGCGGCGTCTCGGGGCGGGTCACAAAGGCATCGAGCACCGCGGCGCACTTCTTATGGTTTTGCGCGACATGCAGCGTCGCCGCCAGCATGCCGGCTTTGGAGCCGCAATCGAAACGCTGGCCCGAAAAGGCATAGCCCGCCAGCCCAAATAGCGCAGCATCGCGCGCGATGGCATCGGTCAGTTGGATCTCGCCACCTGCCCCGGGGGTTTGGGTGGCCAAGGTCTCGAAGATGCGACCGTGGAGCACATAGCGCCCAACCACGGCAGTGCGCGAGGGCGCCTCTTCGGGCTTTGGCTTTTCCACCATGGTGCTGGCAAAGGCGAGGCGCCCGCGCCGCTTGGCGACATCGAGCACGCCGTACGAAGAGACCTCGGCCGCGCCCACTTCCATGGTGGCGATCAGATGGCCGGCCTCGGCAGGGTTGTAGGCGGCAATCATCTCCGAGAGACACCCCGGCTCGCCCAGGATCAGATCGTCGGGGAGGATGACGGCGACCGGGCCATCGAGCACATGCTGGCGCGCGCAGAGCACGGCGTGGCCGAGACCGAGCGGCTCTTCCTGCATCACAAAGACCACATCTTCGTCCGCCGAGGCAGAGAGCGCTTTGAGGTGGTCGGCGTCCTTGGCTTTGCCGCGTTTGCGCAATGTGGCGCAGAGCGTTTCGTCGTGGCGCACGTAGGCCTCGATGGCGGGTTTGGACGGATGGTTGACGAACACCATGCGTTCGATGCCCGCGGCGCGCGCCTCATCGAGGGCAAACTGGATCAGCGGACGGTCGAGGACCGGCAGCAGTTCTTTGGGCGTTGCCTTGGTGGCTGGCAGGAAGCGCGTTCCCAAGCCCGCCACGGGGAAGATTGCTGTTTTGACCGAGTGCTCGGACATGGGCCCTCCTTGTTGGTAAAGACGTGGCTTCTCGCAACGCTCTACCGGTTTCACACCACTCCCGCAGCGCAGCATACTCTGCCGCAGCGCGAGTTTCAAAAAAATTAACGATTTTACCTGAAAACAATTGGCCGCTCCGCGCGTCATTATGGGTGTTTCAGGGCAACCAGCGGCGGCGACTAAGGCTCAAGGTTGCACTGTTATGAGGCAGGGTCAATCTTTTGACGATAAAATCCTCAGTGCACTGGATGCGAATCGCTGTAGTCTGGATATGCTGCACCGCAATGAGCAGAAGTTTCTCTTTGCGATTTGATGCCGTCATGCGCAGTCTGGGTGGCATTGCCTACCTCGACGTCATTGAGGATGATTAATGTACTCTTTCAGGACTATGCGCCCGCACATTGAATTTCACCGCTTGCGACCCATTCTGTGCTACACGCGACACATAGCCCATGGCGAAAACACTCCCCTGCCAGAGGAGCACATCGGGCCGCCACCCTTCCCGTCGATCACCAGCGAGGCACCTCCGCAGCCATGACCCTGCCCCACAGACCGCGCGTGCCCGAACACCCCCCCCACGGTGCCTAT
>JBCDHK010000317.1:0-4695 GCA_038750185.1 Pseudomonadota bacterium | reverse complement strand
CTTGCGATCAGCGCCGCACGGTCCCAGGGCTCGGGCAAAGCGAGCGTTTGCAGCAAAGCCCGCCCCTCGGCGCTCAACGGACGATCGGTGCGCCCTTGGAGCCGCGCTTCGGCATTCCAATCGGTGGGAAAGTGGCGCAAGAGCGCGAGGCAGGCCATGCTCAGCGCCTCATCAAGGGCAACAGCGCCTCGGCCAGCGTGTTGGCGGCAGCCGAGACGCCGTGCCGCGACACCGCGTGCAAGCGCGCCTGACGTGAGAGCGCTTTGCGGGTCTCGGCGGCGGAGACGATGGCGGCGGCAAAGGTGTCGGGGTCGTCGGGCTCGGCAAAACAGCCGCCGCCGATGACGGCTCGTGCCGCCGGTCCACGCTCGGCCACCACGGGCAATCCGGCTGCCTGAGCCTCGATCCAGACCATGCCAACGCCTTCGCCGACGCCGGGCCAGACCAAAAGATCGGCCCCCTCATAGGCGGTGCGCAGGGCTTTGGGGTCGTCGATCTGGCCCAGTGCCTCGACCGGGCCGAGGGGGCTGAGCCAGCCCAGCACCGTCTCGCGCGCCGGGCCATCGCCGATCACGGTGAGGTGCCAGGGCCGCTCCAGACGCGCGAGCGCTGCAGCCAGACGCCGGTAGCTCTCGGTCTTGTCGCCAGGGCGCATCATCGCCACGGTGAGCAGCTGCAACGGCTTTGAGGCGTCGCGCGGTGCAACCGCCTCACCGACATCGAGGAAAGGCCGCAGTTCGATCATGCGGTTGCCAAGCCCGACCGCCTCCAACGCCGGGCGGTCGCGTTCGGTGGTCCAAAACAGCCGGTCGGCCTGGATGATGGCGTCCTCGGAATGGCGGCAGAACATCGACCACCGCCCCTGGCGCCGTCGCGCGGCGATGGAGGGCTCGGCGATCACATAGGGAATATCGAGGGCGCGCGCGACGGCGGGGCCGATCAGATCGGGCGCTTTGTAGTAGCAATGGTAGGTAAACCAGAGCGCGGGCGGTGCCTCACGGTGCAGCGCGCTGAGGCGGGTCACTTCGGCATCGGCGGCGCGTTCGAGGCGGGCTTGGGCCAGGGTATCGCCCATCATGTCGAGCGTGCGCAGCCGGCTGGCGATGAAGGGCTTGCTCCCGGCACGATCGAGCGCCTCCAGCATGAGTTGCGCGATCTGACGGTCGCCCGAGGGCGTCGGGTGATCGGGCGGCTTCATCGGCGCGTAGAAGGCGATCGGGGGCGCGCGCCCCTTAGCTGGCCTCATGCGGCGGCCTCTGTGGGGGTGTCCAAGGCGGCGCCGAGGAGGGCTGTGAGGCGGTCGATGCCGGCGTGCATGCCGAACTCGGCCACCAGGCGCGCGTGGGCGGCTTGGCCGAGAGCCGCGCGCCGGGCCGGATCGCGGGCGAGGGCTGTAATAGCCTCGGCCAGGGCCTCGGGGTCTTCGGGGCGCACCAGGACGCCGTGCTCGGGGCTTGGCAGAAACTCCGGGATCGCGGCGACGCGGGAGGCTAGGATGGGGAGGGCCTGCGAGGCGGCCTCCATCAGCACGTTGGGCAGGCCGTCGCGGTCACCATCGGCGGCGATGCGCGCGGGCAGGACGAAGAGATCGGCCGCGCGCAGGGCCGCGATCACGGCGGTCTGGTTTTGCTTGCCCTGCCAGTCGATGCGCGTGCTGAGACCAAGATGCTCAGCTTCGGCGGCCAGGGCCGCAGCCAAGGTGCCGCCGCCGATGTGGGTGAGATGCCAATCGAGATCGGCGGGCAGGCGCGCCAGCGCCGCCAGCAACACGTCGTAGCCCTTCTTCTCGGCTAGGCGCCCGACCGAGAGCAGCTTGAGGCGCCCCCCCGCAATGCGCTCGGGCGGCGCGGGAAAGCGGCTGAGGTCGAGCCCATGGTAGACCAGCGACACCCGCTCCGGCGGAGCGAGGGCGCGCAGGTGCTCGGCACCCACCGCGGTGCAGGTGACGGCGAAGGTGCACTCAGTCAGCTTGTCGGCCTTCTCGCGTGCGGGCGTGGTCCAGATGTCCTTGGCGTGGGCCGAGACTGCCCAGTCGAGCCCGCGCATCATGGCGGCGTAGCGTGTCACGGAAGCGGGCGTGTGCAGGAAATGTGCATAGAGAAACCGCGTCTCGGGCGGCAATTCGCAGGCCAGCACGCAGGCTTGTCCAAAGCGGCGCAGGCGGTTGCGGCTTGGATCGCGCTTAAGGTCATCAAGCCAGGCGCGCTGCGCGCGGGTAAAGCCCGTCAGGCGGGCTGCATGGCGGATAGCGCGCAGTACCCGCAGCGGCGCACGGTGCAGATATTCGGGCAGATAGTGGACATCGGCCTGGATATCGTCGTGGATTGGATGGGTGCGCCCGCCATCATAGGGCGCACGCAGCGACCAGATGCCAAAGGCGAAGCCGCGCCCCTCCAGCGCCTTCAGCTCCTGGGCGATGAAGGTTTCCGAGAGCCGCGGGTAGCCCTTGAGCACGACGGCGAGCGTGGCCACGCGCTCACTCCCCCGCCGCGGCGATGGCGGGGGTCT
Organism: Pseudomonadota bacterium; assembly: GCA_038750185.1. Taxonomy (GTDB): domain Bacteria; phylum Pseudomonadota; class Alphaproteobacteria; order Rhodobacterales; family Rhodobacteraceae; genus Thermohalobaculum. The sequence goes on along the minus strand of JBCDHK010000317.1, from coordinate 2,187 downwards.
GGGCGAGGCTGGCGATGCGCTCCAGCCCCGAGAGCAGCCCGGCCATGGCGCGCTCGCTGGGGCGCGATTGGCCCGAGAGGCCGCGGATCGCCTCGGCCATCACGCCCGCGCCGTCGCCGTCGCGCTCGGGATAGAGCATGCGCACAAGGCCCAGACGCTCAGCCGCCTCGGCGCGGATCAGTTGCTCGCGGCGCGGCTTGGTGCGCGGGGCGATCACGGCGGGGCGATCAGCGGAGAGGATCTCGCAAAACGTGTTGTAGCCGCCCATTGCCACGACCCCCTGCGCGGCGGCGAGCACGCTCTCCAGGCGCGGGTGAAAGCCCACGGCACTCACCCGCTCGCCAAGCGCCTCGACCCGCGCATCAAAGCCCGCGCGCATCCCAGCATCGAGAAACGGCCCATAGACGATCAGCGCTGCAGGCCGGAGCCGCGCATCGCCCTCATAGGCGCGCAACACCCAATCGATCAGCGCCGCACCATCGCCTCCGCCCCCGGTGGTGACGAGGACGAAGGGCGCCTCGGGCACTTCGATGCCGGGCTCGGGCGCCCCCTCGGTCTCGCGGCGCAGATACCCGGTGTAGGTGAGGCGTGCCTCCAGGCGCTTGGAGAGGCCAAGCCCGGCCAGCGGACGGCAAATCTCGGGCATGCCATAGACCCAGATCTCGTCGTAGAACCGCTCGATGGCGGTGACGGCGTCCTTGCGCTCCCACTCGCGCGCCAAGGCGTCGTCGTCGTCGAGCACATCGCGGATGCCGAGCACGATGCGCGCACCGCGCGTGCGGGCGGCGGCCAGGGTGGCGGCCAGTTCGCCGCGAAAGCCCCAGGGCTCTTTGTCGACCACGATCAGATCGGGGGCAAACTCGGCATCGGTGGCCGAGAGCACTGCGCCGCGCAAGGTGGCCATGCGGTCGATCTCAAGGGTGAGCTTGGACGAGCGGTAGGCGCCCTCCGGCGTCTTAACCACGCCTGGCAAGCGCACATGATCGACGCGTTCGGGAAAATCAAAGCGCCCGGCGATGGGGCTGCCGGTCACGATCAGCGCCGAGCGCCTGGGATCGGCCTCGACGAGCGCCGTAGCGATGGTGCGCGAGCGGCGCAGATGGCCGAGACCGTAGGTGTCGTGGCTATAGAGCAGTGCGCGTGTCTCGTAGGCGCCCTGGGCGGGTGCGTATCGCGGCATGGTGTCCCCGTTAGACTGGCCCTTGGACTGGCCGTCGCTCCGTCACGGCGGACGAAGACGCCAGATCGAATGACCGATCTGCGGCGCGCAAACAAGCCCCGGAGCGCAACGCTTCACGGAGGCACGGGCTGGCCTGTGGCGCCATTGCCCCAATTACGTCGTCTGGCCCTCTGATCCTGGAGCAGTGGCTGCTGCGGCTCAGGCCATCCCCGGCGCCCCACCTGCCGGAGTGTTGGCTTGCCGGGCAGCCGTTCTCACGTTAGGCGTCGGTGATGCGGCTCGCAATTCTTGCGGACATTCACGGCAATCTCGATGCCCTCGAAGCAGTTCTTACCGATCTGCGAGGGCGTCAGGTGGATCGGGTGTTTGTGCTTGGCGATCATGCCAGTGGCCCTCTCGATCCCATCGGTACGTTGGATCGGCTGATGGCGTTGGGGGGCGATGTCCAGTTTCTGCGCGGCAACCATGATCGTTGGCTCATCGAGCGGGCGCTGGAGGCCATGGGGCCATCAGACGCCCAGACGTTGCCGCTATTGTCTCAGCACCACCTTGATTGGCTGAAGGCTCTTCCGCCGACGCTCGCTCTTGAGGACGTCTTTGCCTGCCATGGCACACCGCAGAGCGATACGACCTATTGGCTCGAAAAGGTCTCTGCTGAGGGTGTCGTGCACCCTCGCGCGCTTGGCGAGATCGAGGCATTGGCGGCTGATGCGGTGCCTTCTGAGGGGGCGGGCCCGGCGTTGCTGCTTTGCGGGCACACGCACCTCCCACGCGCCGTGGCTCTTCGCGATGGTCGGATGGTGGTCAACCCCGGCTCGGTCGGCTTGCCGGGCTATGATGACGACAGCCCCGTGCCTCATGTGATGCAGACCGGTGTTCCCCACGCCTCCTACGCTGTGGTCGAGCGCTCTGCTGAGAGCATGCTGGGGCGGGCTTGGTCGGTGGTATTCCACCTCGTGCCTTACAACGCCGAGCCCATGGCCCAGCGCGCCGAAGAGAACGGGCGT
>JBCDHK010000316.1:0-4698 GCA_038750185.1 Pseudomonadota bacterium | reverse complement strand
GCGGCGATCGAGGTCACGGTGACGATGGCGCCGCGGAAATCGGGGTCGTCTTCGGACTGGGCGATCATGCGCCGCGCCGTCGCCTGGGCCAGGGTGAACACGTTGCGCACGTTGTCGGTGTAGGCCGCATCGAAGGCGTCGCCGTCCACATCCAAAAACGCCCCCGTCGCCGAATTGCGCGCGGCATCGACCAGCACATCGATGCGCCCATAGGCGTCCTTGGTGGCCGACAGCAGATTGGTGACGCTGAGGCGCTGCTCCAGATTGCAGCCGAAATGGCCGACCCGCGCACCGTCACCACCCAGATCCTTGACCGTCTCAGCCAGCCCCTTGGCGTCCTCGCACGCGAGCATGACCCGCGCGCCCTCTTCAGCGGCGCGGCGCGCCACCGCACGCCCGACGCTTTGGCCAGCCCCGGTCACGATCACCGTCTTGTCCTGTAGTGCCCGGCTCACGCTTCACCTCATCTCGGTTTGCAAAACGCCAATGCTCTCGCAAGCCGGCTTGAGCTATGTGCTGGCTCGATCCTTGTCAAAGCACTGGGACTTGTCAAAGCGTCGCGCTGGAGAATGGTGCCTCGGGGTGGTGGGTGGTCACTGCACGTTGGTCTGAGACCCCTCTCACGCCAACAGAGCCTCCAGCGTCTCCAGGCGGTCGGCCTCGGCGGCAGGCTTGTCCCAGCGCAGGCGCGCAATGCGCGGAAACCGCATCGCCACCCCCGATTTGTGGCGCGGCGAGCGGGCAAGGCCCTCAAAGGCGATCTCCAACACCAAGCCCTGCCCAGGATCGGCGCGCACGGCACGCACGGGGCCGTAGCGCTCGGTGGTGTTGTCGCGCACGTATTTGTCCAACTGGCGCAGTTCTTCGTCGGTAAAGCCGAAATAGGCCTTGCCCACCGGCACCAGCGTGCCATCGCGCGCCCAAACGCCAAAGGTATAGTCCGAGTAAAACGACGAGCGCTTGCCATGGCCGCGCTGGGCATACATCAGCACCGCGTCGATGGTGTGGGGGTCTTTCTTCCACTTCCACCACGGGCCCTTGGGGCGGCCCGGCACATACGCACTATCGCGGTGTTTGAGCATCACGCCCTCGATCACCGGGTGGGGCGGGGCGGCGCGCAGGCGGGCGATCTCGTCCCACTCGGTAAAGGTGATCTGCTCGGAGACGTCGAAGCGGGTGGGGTCGAGGCGCCCGACCAGGGCCGTCAGGCGGGCGCGGCGCGCGCTCCAGGGTAGTGGGCGCAGGTTTTCGCAGCCCTCGGCCAGCAGATCGTAGGCGCGCAGAAAAGCCGGGTGGCTCGCCCTCAGTTTGGCCGAGACGCTCTTGCGGTTGAGGCGCTGCTGGAGGTCGGAAAAGCTGGCGATGCGCACGCCCTCGCCCTCATCCTCGCGCCGTGCCACCAGCAATTCGCCGTCGAGGCAGCCCTCATAGGCCATGGCCTCGATCAGATCGGGAAAGGCGTGGGAGATGTCGTCGCCCGTGCGTGAATAGAGCCTGCGCACACCCCCCTCGGCGGTGGCCTGGACGCGGATGCCATCCCATTTCCACTCGGCAGCGTACTCGGCGGGGGCGCGGGCGTCGAGGTCACCCGCCTCGACCGGATTGGCCAGCATCACCGGGCGAAACGGGGCCAGCGCCGCCTGGGCGGGTTTGTCGGCACGGCCTTCGAGCCAGGCGAAAAGGCTCTCGTAGGGCGGCTCCAGCCCGTGCCAAAGCTCCTCGATCTCGATGATGTCGATGTCACCCCACTCGGCCAGGGCCTGTTTGGCCAAGCGCGCCGAGACGCCGATGCGTAGCGCTCCCGTCGAGAGTTTCAGAAGGGCATAGCGCCCCGAAGGATCGAGCGCATCGAGATAGCCCGCAAGCACCCCCGGCGCCTCCGATTTGGCGGTGGCCCGCAGGCGCGCAACGACACTGGCCAGCCCCAGATCATTGGGGCCGGGGCGGCTCTCGCCCCAGATCAGCGCCACGGTCTCGGCCAGATCGCCGACATAATCATAGGATAGCGCAAACAACACCGGATCGGCACGCTCTTCGGCCAGGGCACGCAGGAGGGCGGGCTTGACCGTCGGCAGATCGAGCGCGCCGGCAATGGCCGCCAGCCCCCAGCCGCGGTCGGGATCGGGGGTGTCGCTGAAGTACTCCTTCAGAAGGCGCAGCTTGGCCAAGCGCTGCGGGCTGAGGGCGAGGCGTTCGAGCAGGGCGGCAAAGCGTTGCATGGACGGCTCCTATCGTGACCGCGCCCGGCCCTCAAGCCTTGGCGAGAGCCTGCCCGACAGCGCTTGGGGTCCTCTAGCCAAGCTCGAAGGTCGTCTCGCCGAAAATCCGCTCAAGCGCGCGCTCGGGCGGCGTGCCGCGGTACATGCGCGCGCAGGCAAAGGCCGAGACGAGGTCGAGCTGCTCGGCCAGCGCCACGCCGGCGCGGTTGGGCTCGGGCACATCGAGAGCGATGCGGGTGGCGCCTGTGTGGGCGGCGAGGCTCTCGATCAGCGCCTCGGCGTGCTCGGCATCGGGGGCGATCAGCGGGCCGATCTTGTGGCCATTGCGGCAGGTGCGGATGGTCGCTGCAGCCACGATGGCGCCCGCTGCGCGCTTCACCAGGGTCTGGCGGTGCGGGCTCTGGCCAAACCATGCGCTTGCGTAAGCCGCGCGTGCCACGCCTTGGATTTCGGTGTCGAGGGCGGCTAGCGCCCTCAGATCGGCGGGCGTTGCCGCTTCGATGCCGGCATGGGCGCGCGCACGTACCACACCTTCGTGGCGGCGGGTCTCGTGGACAAAGACAAAGCCCGAGCGGCGATAGTTGTCCTGCTGCGCCACCACACCGTCGAGGCCGACGCACAGCCCATCCAGACGATCCATGCCCGCGCGCCAAAGCGCCAGCCCATGGCCCTGGCCGCGAAACGCCTCGCGGCAGAGGTAGAAGCCGAGAAAGCCAAAGCCCGGCCCATGGCGCACCACCGAGATCGCGGCGATGGGCGCCTCGCCGAGCCAGCCCATCAGAAAGCCTGCGGGATCGACGGCGTGGAAGGCGCTAGCGTCGTCGAGCCCGGGGTTCCAGCCCTCCGCTGCCGCCCAATCGAGCGCGACCTCCAGATCGCCGTGGGTCATGGGTGCGATGCGTAGCGGCTCTGACATCGGTGGCTCCCTGCCAAATGATTCGCACGGTGGTGCGCGCGGAGTATGGCGCAGTGAACAATCCGATTGCACACTCCCACCAAGTTGCACGCCTGCTGGGCAGTCTGCTGAAAATTTCACGTCCCGCGCACCCCACTGCCGGTTTTAGGTTGTACCGAGCCCGCCCCGTCAACACAGTCACGATCAAACCACAAAAGGCTGCGTATGCGATCGCCGTTGGATCTGGAACTGGCCGCGCTGAGCAAGCGCTATGGCGACACTTTGGCAGTGAACGCCATCGATCATCTGTTTCGTGCTGGCAGCTACTGTTGTCTGCTCGGCCCCTCGGGCTGTGGCAAAACCTCGACCCTGCGCATGATCGCCGGGCATGAGGCCGCCAGCGACGGCGCCATCATCTTGGGCGGCACCGACATCGTCCGCCTTGCGCCTGCCAAACGCGGCACGGCGATGATGTTTCAAAACTACGCACTGTTTCCCCACCTGAATGCCGCTGAGAACGTCGCCTTTGGCCTCAAAATGCGCGGCATCGACAAGCCAACCCGCGCAGCGCGCGCGGCTGAGTTGCTCGGCCTTGTCGATATGACAGCGCTGGCCGACCGCTTGCCAAGCCAGCTCTCCGGCGGCCAACAACAGCGCGTGGCCCTGGCCCGTGCCATGGCGTCCGAGCCCCAGGTGCTGTTGCTCGATGAGCCGCTCTCGGCGCTCGATCCGTTTTTGCGCCTCAAAATGCGCAAGGAACTCAAGCGCCTCCAGCGCGAACTGGGCATCACCTTCATCCACGTCACCCATTCGCAGGATGAGGCCATGGCGCTCGCCGACGATGTGGTGGTGATGAACGCCGGGCGCATCGAACAGGCCGGGCCGCCGCGTGCCGTCTTCAACGCGCCCGAGAGCGAGTTCGTCGCGCGCTTTATCGGCAATCACAACGTGATCGCGCTGCCAGAGGGGCGCTTTGCCATCCGCGCCGATAAGATGCGCCTGGACAACGGCGAGAGCGCGCTCACGGGCACCGTCACCGCCATCGAATACCAGGGCACGGCCGTGGCCGTTACCCTCGCAGGCCCCGAGGAGGAGGATCTGCTGGCGCTCCTCGATGAAGAACGCTTTTACGCCGCCCCCCTCGAAGGCGGCCAACGGGTCGGCCTGTCGTGGGACCGGGCCGATCTGCACGCGCTGCACCGTTGAGCGCACCCTGCACAACCAACAACAAAAACCGACAAGGAGAGACACCATGACCGAGACCACCACCAAGACCCCCCCGAAGACAACCGATAAGAGCGCCGTCTCGCGCCGCACCCTGCTCAAGGGCACCGCCGCGGGCGTGGCCGCCTCGACGCTCGGCGCACCGATGATCTGGGCGCAAAACATCAAGGACGTGACGCTGCGCCAGTTCGGCACGGGCGTCTCAAACCTCAACGAGGTGGCGGCCAAGGTGAAGGAAGATCTGGGCTTTACCCTGGAGATGACCGCGCTCGATTCGGATGCCGTCACCCAGCGCGCCGCGACCCAGCCCAAGTCCTTCGACATCGCCGACATCGAGTACTGGATCTGCAAGAAGGTCTG
>JBCDHK010000315.1:0-4703 GCA_038750185.1 Pseudomonadota bacterium | reverse complement strand
GTAAGGCAAAGCAAGCCACCCATCGGCGCGGTGAAGCAGCAGGCGGGTTTCGATGTAGCGCTGATCCTCCCCCTCGCCGAACGCAAAGGTCTTGATGATCGCGCTGCCCACCGGGTCAGTACTTTCGACTGCCCAAGCGTCACCGCCTGCCGCGAGAGCGCTGCCCGGCGCGTTGGCGAGATGCGGCGCAGCATCTTAGGGCGCGCCGGCTACGTCTTGCCCGACTGATCATACCCGATCAGGTTGGGCCGCGTGCAGCGCACGCACCGCCATGGTGGCGTTCTGCCGGTCGAGCGCTCAGATCCAACGCTTGCGGCGGCGGTAGGTCTTGCGGTTGCGAAAGCTCTCGCGCCCCTCAGACGACATGCCTAGGTAGAACTCGCGCACATCCGGGTTGTCGGCCAACACCTTGGCCGGGCCGTCGAGCATGATGCGTCCGCTCTCCAAGATGTAGCCGTAATCGGCGTATTTGAGCGCGACGCTGGTGTTCTGCTCGGCCAGGAGGATGCTGACGCCCTCCTTTTGGTTGAGATCGCGCACGATCTCAAAGATCTCGGCCACGATCTGCGGTGCGAGCCCCATGGAGGGCTCATCAAGGAGCAGCATGCGCGGCTTGGCCATCATGGCGCGCCCAATGGCGCACATCTGCTGCTCGCCGCCCGAGGTGTAGCCCGCCTGCGAACGCCGGCGCTCCTTAAGGCGGGGAAAGTAAGCGTAGACGCGGTCGAGTTCCTCGCGCACCTGGGCTTTTGTGAGATCGCGGGCATAGGCGCCAGCGATCAGGTTTTCCTCGACGGTGAGGTGGCCAAAGCACATCCGGCCCTCCATCACCTGCACCATCCCCATGCCGACCAGATCGCCTGGCGTCTTCTGATCGACGCGCTCGCCCTGGAAGTGGATCGAGCCCTTGGTGACCTTGCCGCGCTCGGCGCCGATCATGGTCGAGATCGACTTCAGCGTGGTGCTCTTGCCCGCGCCATTGCCGCCGAGAAGGGCCACGATGCCGCCCTCGGGCACGTCCAGCGAGACGCCGCGCAGCACCAGGATGACGCCGTCGTAGATGGTCTCGATGTTGCGCACCGAGAGCACGGACTTGGCGGGGGCCTGCTGTGGTGCGGGCGCGTCTGTCGGGGTCTCGGCGGTGAGGGTCATGGGATCTCTCTTGCAAGGACAGTGCGGGTGCTGCGGGAGGCACTTGGCCTCCCACAGCCGTCTCGATGGCTCAGCCGCAGTTGACCGGCGTGACGCCGTTCTCGTTGGCGAACTTCTCGGCCGAGCTTTCGACCAGGCCGCGGATGAAGGTGGCATCGGGCGGGCCCATCCAGTCGGTGACCAGATCGAACTCCTGACCGTTCCACTGCATCATGCGGAACTTGCCGGCGCCGTCATGCTTCTCGCACGAAAGCGCAAAGGGCGCGACCATGCCGGAGATGCCGATCTCTTCCAGCCGGGCGGGCGTCATGTCGAGCGCCTCGTAACCGTCGCGGAACTCGGCACCGTTGACGGGCTGACCAACCTTGCCGTGCATCTCCTGGGCGTTCTTGAGCGCCTCGACCCACATCACCGCCGCACCGACGCCGCGGTTGTAGTAGACCTGACCCACGCGCTCAGGGTTGGACATGTTGCCCTCGTTGCGGTCCTCGTAGAGGGTCTTGTACATGTCGGCGATCAGCGGGAAATCGCGCCCTGGCACGGCATTGGCCACCACGTAGGTGCCCTCTGCCGCATCGCCTGCGGGCACCATATCCTCCTCGGCGCCGCCGAAGGTGACATAGACCAGCCGCTCCCGCGGGAAGCCGACGCGCGCGGCATTGGTCATGCCGGTCGAGTTCATGCCCGAGCCCGCACCCCAGAACGTCACCCAATCGGGGCGCTCGCGGCGGATCTGGAGCCATTGCGACTGCTGCTCCAGGCCCGGTGGCGGGATCGAGATCTCGACCAGCTTGACGCCCCACTCCTCGGAGATGGTGCGCATGGCGGGCAGTGGCTCGCGCCCGTAGGCCGAGTCGATGTGCAGGTGCACGATGGTCTTGCCGCGCATGTTCTCGATGCCGCCCTCTTGGTCGGCCATGAACTGCATCTTCATGCCGATCTGCGACCAATAGTGGCTCGCGGCATTGAACACCCAGGGCCAGACCGTGCCATCAGCCGCGTCGGTGCGGCCGTAGCCGTATTGCGCCAGCGTCACGTTCTCCTCGGCCATGCGATTGATCACGGCATAGGCGCCGGGGGTGCCGAGGGTGTCGAAGACCAGCATCTTCTGGCCGTTGGACCCGGTCATCAGGCGCTGGAAGCACTCCACCGTACGGGCGGCATTGTACTCGGTCTCGCATTCGGTCCAGACCAGTTTGACGCCGTTGACGCCGCCGTTCTTGATGTTGGTGTAGTTCATGTAGTCGATGATGCCGCCGTAATAGCCCGTGCCCATGGCCGAGAATGGGCCGACACGGCTTGAGGGCACGGGGAAGTATTGCTCGGCCTGGGCCGCGGCTTGCTGGGGGGCGAGCCCGCTCAGCAAGGCAGCGGCGGCCAGAGCGGCAAGGCCGCCCTTGAACCTGGCGAATGTCATGTGTCGTTTCCTCCCGAAGTCGTGGTTTTTGATTTTGGTAGAAGCGAGGCTTCAGTGCTTGAACGGCCAGCGCCGCATGCGTTCCTGGAAGTTCTGGAACAGTTTGGCGAGGCCGAGCGGCTCGTAGATCATGAACATGATGATCATGACCCCGAAGATGACCTGTTCGAGCGCCGAGGTGATAGTGGCATCGACCGAAGACCCGAACAGGGCATGGAAGAAGATGTTGAGAAACACCGGCAGGAGCAGGATGAAGCCTGCCCCCAGGAACGAGCCGATGATGGTGCCAAGCCCGCCCAGGATCACCATGAACAGGATGCGGAACGACAGGTTGATGTCGAAGGCGGCGGGCTCGACCGACTTGAGATAGGCAAAGGCGAACAGCGCACCGCCGACCCCGCAGTAGAACGACGAGATGGCGAAGGCTTGGAGTTTGGTGCGGAGCAGCGAGAGGCCCATGACCTCGGCGGCCACATCCATATCGCGCACCGCCTGCCAGTTGCGCCCGATACTGCCGCTGGCCATGTTCATCGCAGCCCACGTGAGCACGACGACAATGGCCAACACCATGACGTACTCCTGGGCTGGGGTGGTCATGGCAAAGCCGAAGATCTCCATGTCCTGGGCGGTGATGATGCCGGAGCTGTCGTAGTTCTTGAACCAGCCGAATTTATCGATCACCCAGACGATGAAGAACTGCGAGGCCAGTGTGGCCACCGCCAGATAAAGCCCGCGCACGCGCAGCGATGGCAGGCCGAAGACGATGCCGATCATGGCCGCAATCACGCCCGAGAGCAGCACGGCGACGACAAAAGGCAGCCCGTCGATGCGCAGCACCAGATTGTAGCAGGCGAAGGCCCCCGCCGCCATGAAGCCCGCCGAGCCCAGCGAAAGCTGTCCCGCATAGCCCATCAGGATGTTCTGGCCGAGGGCGACCAGCGACAGCGCCAGCCATGGGATCAGGATCGCGCTCAGCCAGTAGTCGCTGGCCGTGAAGGGCAGCACGAAAAACCCGACAAAGAGCAGGATGGCGATGCCGATGCGGTCTTCGCGCAGCGGCAGGATGCGCTGGTCCTGGGCGTAGCTGGTGCGGAATTGGCCGGCCTGGCGGTAGTACATCTGTCAGTCCTCGGAATTGGCGATGGGGCGAGTGGAGATCGGACGCTAGACGCGCCTGATTATTCGTTCGCCAAACAGCCCCTCAGGGCGGAACATCAGAAAGACGACCGCGAGCATGTAGGGCACCCAGCCCTCGATGCCGCCGCCAAAGGCGGGGCCGATATAGACCTCGGCCAGCTTCTCGGAGGCGCCGACGATGAGGCCTGCCACGATCACGCCGGGCACTGAGGTAAAGCCGCCGATGATGAGCACCGGCAGTGCCTTCAAAGCGATGCCGACCAGAGCGAACTGCACGCCCGAGCGCGCGCCCCAGAGCATCCCCGCCACAAGTGCGACGATCCCCGCCGCAGCCCACACCAGCATCCAGATGTGGCTGAGCGGAATGCCGATGGACAGCGCCGCCGCGTGGCTGTCGGCCACGGCACGCAGGCCGAGGCCCACCTTGGTGCGCGAGAAGAGCAGCGCCAAGGCCGCCACCATGGTGCCCGCCACGACACCAGCCGTGACATCGAGGGCACTCACAAAGATGCCGGTCAGATCGGCAAACCACATCAGCGGCACGTCAGGAATGCCGAGATCGAGGCGGCGCACCTCAACCCCCCAGGCCAACTGTGCCAAGCCTTCGAGCACGAAGGCGAGGCCGATGGTGGCCATGAGCAGCGTGTCTTCGTGCTGGTTGACCAGCGGGCGCAGCACAAAGCGCTCGGTGGCCATGCCGACCAGCACCATCAGGCCGATGGTCACCGGCAGCGCTAAGAAGAACGGCAGCCCCAACTCCATAAAGCCCACAAAGGACAGCACGGCGAAGAACACCATGGCGCCCTGGGCGAAGTTGAACACCGAGGACGCCTTGTAGATCAGCACGAAGCCGAGCGCGACCAGCGAGTACATCACCCCGGCCAGCAGTCCGCCGAGCAGAACTTCGACGAAAAACAGTACTTCGTAGAACATGGTTGCTCCCTGGGAGCGCTCTTGCCCGACAGTGCCGGGCTTGCGCTCTCGACTATTCCATCAG
>JBCDHK010000314.1:0-4710 GCA_038750185.1 Pseudomonadota bacterium | reverse complement strand
CGCAGCGCCGCGCGGCGGTGGGGCGGCATATCGAGCGCATCGAGGAGCGCAAAGACGATATTGAGATCGCCGGTGCGGATTGCAGCCGGCGGCGCCTCCAGCGCATCGAGCCCCCTCAGGATCAACGTCAGGATGCGCGCGTCCGCGGTGTCGCGGTCGGCCTCACCAAAGCTCTCGATGCCCGCTTGCAGGTACTCGATGGGGCGCCCCGAGCCCGCCTCCTGGCGGCGAAACACCGGCCCCGCATAGGAATAGGCCGCGCGGCGCCCCCAGCCGCCCTCGCCGTGGGCGAGCGCAATCGGCACGGTGAAATCGGGGCGAAGGCACAACTCGGCACCTTGCAGCGGGTCATTGAGGAGATAGGCGCGTGTTCGCACGTCCTCGCCGTAGAGATCGATCAGCTGTTCGGCGGCAAACAGATGGCGCGCCTCGATGCGGGCAAAGCCTGCCTCGGCGAACAGCCCCGACAGGGACTTCAGCATCTCCGCCAACCGGTCGAGGGTGGGGCCAATACGGATCAGCACCGCTTAGGGCCTCTCACGCGCCGCGCGCCAGCATGGCGCGAACCTCGGCCACCAGATCGGCGCGGGCGATGGTGGTCTGGGCGGGTTGGGCGGTCCATTCGGCGCGGGTCTCGATCTGGGCGGCCAGGCGGGCGCCCAGCGCCAGATCCTTCAGCGTCACCTGGGCGTTGGCGCGCTCGTCCTCGCCTTCGAGCACGGCGATGGGGGCTGCGCGGCGGTCGGCGTATTTCAACATCTTCGCCATGTTGCCACCGCCCAGGAAAACCTCGGCGCGGATGCCAGCCTGGCGCAGTTCGGTGCACATGCGCTGGTAATCGGCCATGCGGCTGCGCTCCAGCGGCAGGATGACGACGGGGCCTGTGGTCTCGGCCTCACCGCCACGGCCAATGGCGGCGAGGGCCGCCAGCAGCCGGTCGACACCGATGGAGACGCCCGTGGCGGGCACGGCCTGTCCGGTAAAGCGCTTGACCAGATCGTCATAGCGCCCGCCCCCTGCCACCGAGCCGAACTGGCGGCGTTGGCCGTCCTCGTCGGTGATCTCGAAGGTCAGTTCGGCCTCGAAGACCGGGCCGGTATAGTAGCCAAGTCCGCGCACCACCGCCGGATCGACCGTGACGCGCGCGCCATAGCCCTGAGCGTCCATCAGTTCGGCGATGGTCTCCAATTCCTGGACACCTTCAAGGCCGGTCTGCGACGCGCCAACCAACTCGCGCAGCCGCGCACAGGTGGCGCCCGCCTCACCACGGCGCGCCTCGACAAAACCCATCAGGAGCGCGATTTGCGCCTCAGCGAGCCCCGCGCCCGGCGTAAACGCCCCGGATTCGTCGCGCCGCCCCGCCCCCATCAGTGCGGCGACGCCCTCGCTGCCGAGACGGTCGAGCTTGTCGATGGCGCGCAGAGCCACGCCGCGCGCCTCGGCGTGGGTCTCGGGGGCGGCGGGATCGAGCAGCCCCGCGGCCTCCATCACCCCGTTCAACACTTTGCGGTCGTTGAGCGAAATCCGCACGTCCTCGCGCCCGATGCCCACCGCCTCGAAGGCATCGGCGAGCATCATGCAGATCTCGGCGTCGGCTGCGACAGTGGGCGTGCCCACGGTATCGGCGTCGCACTGATAGAACTGCCGGTAGCGCCCCGGCCCCGGCTTCTCGTTACGCCAGACCGGACCCACGGCATAGCGGCGATAGGGCGAGGGCAACGCGCCGCGTTGCTCGGCCACGACACGGGCGAGCGGGGCGGTCAGATCGTAGCGCAGCGCCAGCCAGGTCTCATCGTCGTCTTGGAAGGCGAACACGCCCTCGTTGGGGCGGTCGACATCGGGGAGGAACTTGCCCAGCGCCTCGACGGTCTCGATGGCCGAGGTCTCCAAGGGATCAAAGCCATAGGCATGATAGACCTTGCAGATCTCAGCCAGCATGGCGGTGCGGCGCGTGACCTCGGCGCCGAAATAGTCACGAAAGCCGCGCGGGGTGCGCGCCTTGGGGCGGGGGGTTTTTTTCGCTTTATCCTTGGGCATGGCGTCGCTCTTGGGCCTTGGGCGAGGCTTGCCTAGCGGATCGCACTCCGCCGGGCAAGCCAGCGGGCGGTCCTGGTGGTGCGGGCGAGGCGGGCTACTAGTCGAGCGCGGCCTTGACCAAGGCGCTGGCCGCCGCCACGTCCATGCGCCCCGCATAGCGCCGTTTGAGCGCCGTCATTACCCGCCCGACATCGCGGATCGAGCGCGCGCCGGTCTCGGCAATGGCCGCCTCGACCGCCTGGGCGGTCTCCTCGGGGCCGAGCGGGCGCGGCAAGAACTCGGCAATCACGCGGACTTCGTCGCGCTCGCGCTCGGCCAACTCCATGCGCCCCGACTGCTCCAGGGTGGCAATCGCCTCCTCGCGCTGGCGCACCATCGCGCCGAGCAAGGCCAGGGCGCTGCGCTCGTCAAGCTCACCAGGGCCGTCGTCATGGCCAAGCGAGGCCTCGCGATCGCGCAAGGCCGCCAGGATCAGGCGCAGCGTGCCGATGCGCAGTGCATCGTCCTGCTCCAACGCCTCCTGCAACGCGGTGGCGATCTTGCGGCGCATCCTCGCCACCCTCTTGCCGAACGAAACACAGGAGCCTAACCACGACACCCAAGTACCGGCAATGCTTTGCTTGACGCAGGCGCTTGCGCGGTCTAGCCCGCCGCAATGCCATGATCGCAATAGGAGTGTCCCATGCGCGCGCCCGCCGCCCAGCCGCCGCAGCCGCCCGCCCGTGAGCCCGCCCTTGCACACGGGCATCAACCGCCCGCCCGCGCACGCGGGCAGCAGCCCACCGCCTGCCTCGCCCTGGCCGATGGCACGCTGTTTCGCGGCTACGGCTTTGGCGCGCGCGGTGTGCAGGTGGGCGAGCTGTGCTTCAACACCGCCATGACCGGCTATCAGGAAATCATGACCGATCCCTCCTACGCGGGGCAGATCGTCACCTTCACCTTTCCCCACATCGGCAACGTGGGCACCAACCCCGAAGACGAAGAGGCCGCCGAGCCCGGGGCACTCGGCCTGGTGGTGCGCTGGTCAGTGAGCGAGCCGGCCAATTGGCGCAGCGCAGCACCGCTCTCGGACTGGTTGGCCAAGCACGGGCGCATCGGCATCTCGGGGCTCGACACACGCCGCCTGACGCGCCTGATCCGCAGCCAAGGCATGCCCCATGCCGCCCTGGCCCACGATCCGGAGGGTATTCGCGATACCGACGCCCTGGTGGCCCAAGCGCGCGCCTTTGCCGGGCTGGAGGGCGCCGATCTGGCGTCGGGCGTCACCTGTGCCCAACGCTACGCTTGGTCGGAGGGGCGCTGGACGTGGGGCGAGGGCTTTGCCAAGGGCACGACCCCGCGCCACCGCGTCGTTGCCATCGATTACGGCGCCAAACGCAACATCTTACGCGCGCTCGCCACGGCGGGGGCCGAGATCACCGTGCTGCCTGCCAGGGCGACGGCTGAGGACGTGCTCGCGCTGGAGCCCGATGGCGTGTTTCTCTCCAACGGCCCCGGCGATCCGGCGGCAACGGGCGAATACGCCGTGCCGACCATCCGCGCTTTGATCGAGGCGGGCAAGCCGCTGTTTGGCATCTGTCTCGGCCATCAGATGCTCGGGCTCGCCCTTGGTGCCAAGACGGTCAAGATGACCCACGGCCACCATGGCGCCAACCACCCGGTCAAGGAACTGGCGACGGGCAAGGTGGAGATCGTCTCGATGAACCACGGCTTTGCCGTCGATGCCACTACCCTGCCCGAGAATGCCGTCGAGACCCATGTGTCGCTGTTTGACGGCTCCAACTGCGGTCTGCGCCTCAAGGATGCGCCGGTGTTCTCGGTCCAGCACCACCCGGAGGCGAGCCCCGGGCCGCAGGACAGCCTGTATCTGTTCGAGCGGTTTGCGCAGGCGATGGCCGACGTCAAGCGAGGCTGACACTCTATATCAGTAAAATCAAGGAATTGGCATGGTACGGCTGTGGGGGCCGTACATTTTCGTTTCTCGGATTCAGGGAAAATTAACCTAAAAATCTCAGTGTTTTTGTGTCCAACCGACGCAAAGGCACCGCCATGCCCTTCGCCTGCCCCCGCACGCGCTCCCTTAAGCGCTCTCGCACGCGCTCCCGCGAGCATACATGAACCTGGCGCTGCGCCACCCGTTTCGCCTGCGTCAAACCCTCTCCGGCGAAGGCAGCGCCCTCAGCCAGATCCTGCGCCACAACCGCCTGATCGGCGAGCCGGCACTGGCGCGCGCCCTCGCCCTGCCCCCCAGCCCCTACGCCCTCAGCGAAACACTAGCCGCCGAAAACCCCGCCCACGCCGCAGCGGTCTCCAAAGCGCTCGGGCGCCAGCGCGGCCTCGGCTTTGTCGATCTCGATGCCCGCCCGCCCGATCCGGCACTGCTCAGCCTCGACGACGTGCCGCGCTATCTCAGCCATGGCCTGCTGCCCTGGCGGCGCACCGGCGCGGTGGTGACCTATGCCGTGGTCGATCCCACGCGCGCGCCACAAGGGCTGTCTTGTCTTGGCGCCCGCCCGGCGCTCTGCTGCGCTGTGCTGGTGACGCGCGCCGCACTGGAGCGCGCCATCGTGCGCCGCTTCGGCACGGCACTGGCCGAGCGCGCCGCCCATCGCACACCCGCCCCCGAGAGCGTGCGCAGCCTCGGACACTTGCGCCGCGTTGCCATATTGAGCT
>JBCDHK010000313.1:0-4745 GCA_038750185.1 Pseudomonadota bacterium | reverse complement strand
GGCTGAACTGGTCAGGGAGATCCGCGAGGCGCGCGATGGCGATTCAGGGCGTGAGCGCGCCTTGATCGCTGGGCTGCGCCGCATTGAGCAGTCCACCTCCCAGACCGCCGCCTCCCAAGGCGCGCTGGTCGAGGCGCTCTCGAAAAACGCCAACGGCAGCGGCGGAGATGTCGAGACCCGCACCCACCTGCGTAATCTCGATAAACAACTGCGCATCCTGACCGACGATCTGGCCAATGGCCGCCACGAGACCACTTCGGCGCTGCGCCAAGACCTGCGCACCCTGGTCAATCTGATCGACGCGCGCATCCGCGCCCCCGGAGCCCACTGAGATGGCCCTCTCGCGCCGAAGCGGCGGCCAGCGCGGTGAGAGCACGATCTGGCCGGGGTTCGTCGATGCGCTGACGGCGCTGCTGCTGATCCTGACCTTCGTGCTCTCGATCTTCATGATCCTGCAGTTTTCGCTCCGCGAGGCCATCACCGGCATGGACCGCGAGTTGGAGTTACGCGAC
Source organism: Pseudomonadota bacterium (assembly GCA_038750185.1). GTDB lineage: Bacteria > Pseudomonadota > Alphaproteobacteria > Rhodobacterales > Rhodobacteraceae > Thermohalobaculum. The sequence continues at coordinate 4,233 of JBCDHK010000313.1, read as the reverse complement.
GATCGCATAGAGGCCCAGGCGCTGGTGATCTCCGATCAGGCGTCCGAGTTGGAGAGCCTGAGCGCCGAGATCGCCCGCCTCACTGCGGGCCTTGCAGCAGCACAGGGCGAGGCCGACACCGCCGCCACCTCACAAGAAGAACGCGCCGCGCTTGAGGCACAACTGGAGCAGGCCCGCGCAACCGCCGCCGAGGCTGAGGCCGAGCGCGCCCGCCTGGAAGCCGCCGTCGAGCGCGTGATGGCCGAGCGCGATGCCCAGGCCGCGCGCCTGGCCGAGCTTGAACAGGCGCTGTCCGAGAATCGCGACGCTCGCTTGGCCGTCCAGGCTGAGGCCGGCGATCTCGACAGCCGTCTCGCCCAGTCCCAGGCTGCGCGCGAAGCGGTCGAGGCGCTAGTGGCCGAACTCCGCGCCGAGCGCCAGGATGTCGAAGCCCGCTTGGCTGCTCTCGCTACTGAGCGCGACACTGCGGTTTCTGAGCGCGATGTGCTGGCGACCCAGGTCGAGGCCCAGGCCGCCCGCCTGGTGGCGCTGGAGGCCGAGCGCGACGCCGGGCTCGACCGTCTCACCACACTGGCCGATGAGCGCGACCGTGCTCTGATCCAGATCGAGGCGCTCGAACAAGCCGCCAGCGCGCGCGAGAGCACCCTGGCCGCCCTTGAGGCTGAGACCGAGCGCCTGCGCGCTACGCTAGAGCGCGCCCGCCTGGAGGGTGAGCGCTTGGCTGCCGAGAGCGCGGCCAAGCTTGCCGCCGTCGAAACGCTGGCTCTTGAGGGCAACGATGCGCTGAGCACCCTCACCGCTCAAATTGGCGAGCGCGAGGCGGCGCTGGCGGATCTGGGCCGCAGTGTCGAGGCCGCTGAAGCGCGTGCCGAAGCCGCCGAAGCCGCGGCCAGCGCCCTGGCAACCCGTCTCGACGCTGCTGAAGCCGCCGCGGAAGACGCCATCGAGCGCCTGGGCGCGGCAGAGGCCACCACCGCCCTCGACAGCGAGACCATCGCAGCCCTCGGCGAGCGCCTCAAAGCCGCCGAGCGCCGCGCCACTGATGCCGAGGCCCGCCTGGCGGCCATGGATAGCGTCGTCGATTCCGACCGCGATGCGGTTGCCGCGCTCACGGCCCAACTAGCCGAAGCCGAGGCTGAGGCCGGCGAGCGCGCGGCGGCGCTGGAGGCGCTCAAGGAGGCCGTCGTCGCCGATGCGCGCACTATTGAGACGCTAAACGCTCGCCTTGCAGCCACCGAAGAGACCGCCCGCGCCGATGCCGCCGCTGCAGCCGAGCGCCTTGCCGCCTTGGAGAACGCCCTCGCCACGGCGCGTGAGGCAATCGCCACGGCGCGCGAAGAGGGCGACGATCTCCGCGAGCGCCGTCTGGCCGAGTTGCGCAACCGCACCGCCGAGTTGGAGGCGCGCAACACCGATCTCGAAGGCCGCATCGCCTCTCTCGATGCCGAAGCCGCGCGGGCGGCTGGCGTGATCGCCTCGCTGCGCGGCGAGTCGGCGGAAAAGACCGATGCGCTCTCCTCGCTGCGCGCCGAAGCGCGGGCCTTGCAGGCGCGCAACGCCCAACTCGCTGGGCGTGCTGAGGATCTGGAGGCACAACTGGCCGATCTGCGCGCCGAGGCCGATGAAAAGGCCGCCAACATCGCCGCGCTCCAGGCCGAGGCCCAGTCGCTGGAGGAGGCCAATGCCGAGGCCAGCGCGCGCATGGCCGATCTTGAAAGCGAGGTCTCGCGCCTGCGCCAAGCCGCTGCCGATGATGCGGCGACGCTGGCGCGGCTGCGCCAAGAGGGCGCCGATCGCACCGAACTGATCGCCGATCTGGAGGCGCGCGCTGCCGGCCAAGCTGACCGTCTCGCCCAACTCGCATCGGAGACCGCCGCGCGAGCCCGCACCATCGAGACCCTGGAGCGCCAGAAATCCGCCGCCGAGCTGCGCGTTGGCCAACTCGAAGACCAGCGCATCGAGCAGGACGCGCGCATCGAGGAACTAGTCGCCACCGAGACCCGCCTCACTGAGGAGCGCGATGGTCTGGTCAGTGCCCGCGACGCCGCCTTGGCGCGGGTCGCGCGCCTAGAAGCCGACAATGCCGGTCTCGCCGAAGAGATCGCCGCGCTTCGCCGTCAGGCCGAGGTGCTGACCGAAAGCCGTGAGGCGTTGGCTGCTGAGGCCGAAGCGGCCCTCGAACTCGTCACCCAAATCGAGAGCGCTGCCGCCGCGCCCGCAGCCCCTGTGCCGGGCCGTCTGCTCGGCAACTCAAGCCTGCGCTCCAACAACTTTCGCCGCGTCGCCCCTGCGCCCGAGGCAAGTCCCGAGGACAAGGCCAAAGCGGCCCTGGCGAGCCTCGGTGAAGTTGCCACGGCGCGCATTGATGGGCTGGCTGAGCGCCTCAGCGAAATCGAGGCCGCGCGTCTGGCCGAGCAAGAGGCGGCAGCGCGTTTGCGCGAGCGTCTTGAGAACAACGACAGCCAACTCGACGCCGCCACCTTGGCCCTCGAAGAAGCCCGCGCCGAGGCTGAGGCTAACCTGACCCTACTCGCTGCCGCCGAGGCCGCTAAGGAGCGTCTGGCCGAGGCCGAGGCCCAGACTGCTGCCCTTGATGGCCGTCTCGATACCGCGCTCTCCGAGGCTGAGCGCGAAGCGGCCTTGCGCCGGGTTGCCGAAGCCCAATTGGCCGAAGCCACCACAGCCCAGCAGGACAGCGCCCGCGAGATCGCGGCGTTGAACGCCCAGATCCGCGACCTGCGCACCCAACTCAGCGCCATCGACACCCTGCTCGATGACATCGAGATCGTTGGCGAAGGCGGGGTGGAGGCCCTGACTGAGCGCCTCAACACTGCTCTGGCCGAGCGTGTTGGCGACTTGGAGCGTTTCCGTTCGGTGTTTTTCGAGCGCATGGACGAAGTGCTCGGCGAGCGCGACGACATTCGCCGGGAGGGTGACCGTTTCGTGTTTCAGTCCGAGGTGCTGTTCGAGCCGGGCTCGGCCACGCTTGGCCCCGAGGGGCGGCGTGAGTTGGCCGAATTGGGCACGGTGCTACGCCGCGTCGGCGAGGAGGTGCCCGCCGACTTCGACTGGGTGCTGCGTGTCGATGGCCACACCGACCGCGTGCCGATGAACGCTGGAAGCGGTGCCAAATACACCGACAACTGGGAGCTGAGCCAGGGCCGCGCGCTCTCGGTGGTGCGCTATCTGATCGAGGCGGAGGGCGTGGCCCCGGAACGCCTCGCCGCCACCGGCTTTGGCGAGCATCGCCCCGTCGATCCCGGCTCCGACCGAGAGGCGCTGGCGCGCAATCGGCGGATTGAGTTTAAGTTCACCCAGCGTTGAGCGGGGCTTGGGCGGCAAAGCCTTCGATGGCGCGGCAGACCCTTGCAAAGGCCGCTTGGGCGCGAACACTGGTGTGGCGCGCGCGCAACCACATGTGGGGCAGTTGCGCCTCGACCGTGCAGGTGGCTGCGATGCCGCACTCCTTGAGGCGCCGCACATAGTCGACGGCATCATCGCGTAGCGGATCGACTGCTGCGCCAGAGGCAAAACACGGTGCAAGTCCGCGCAGATCGGGGGCGGTGAGTACGTAAAAGCCCGGGTCGTCCTCGCCGCCGTAGATGCCCCGATAGGCATCGACATCGGCGGTGGTGAGCAGCGGCGCCTCGGCGTTCTCGTGGTAGGAAGCGAGACCCAGCGCCCGTCCGCCGAGCCCGGGATAGATCAGCACCTGCCCCCGCACTGCCTCCCCCTTAAGGGCTAACGCGAGCGCAGCGGCGAGCGTACCCCCGGCACTGTCGCCCGTGAGTACCACCGGCGCCTCTTCGAGCGTGGCGCGAGCCACGGCAAGCGCATCCTCGAAGGCGGCTGGGTGGGAGTGTTCGGGGGCCAGACGGTAGTCGACAGCCGTCAGCGCACAGCCAGTGGCTACCGCGATCTCGGCGCAGACGTCGTCGTGGCTCTCCAAGCTGCCGACGACGAAGCCCCCGCCGTGGCAGTAGAGCACCCGCACAGGATGGCGGAGGGTAGGGGGGCGGTAGTGGCGCACGCGTACCCTGCTAAGTGTCGTATCCTCGACCACCACTCCTGCAGGCCGGGCCACGCGAAAATGCGCTGCCATGGCGTCGTAGGCGCGGCGTTGGACTTCAGGATCGGCCTCGGCCCCAGCCTCTGTCGCGGCTTCGACGCGCGCGATGAAGGCCAGGACCTCGGGGTCGGTGATGGGGTGGGCCACTATCCGATCAGGCCAGG
>JBCDHK010000312.1:0-4748 GCA_038750185.1 Pseudomonadota bacterium | reverse complement strand
GCCGCAGCGGTCTCCAAAGCGCTCGGGCGCCAGCGCGGCCTCGGCTTTGTCGATCTCGATGCCCGCCCGCCCGATCCGGCACTGCTCAGCCTCGACGACGTGCCGCGCTATCTCAGCCACGGCCTGCTGCCCTGGCGGCGCACCGGCGCGGTACTGACCTATGCCGTGGTCGATCCCACGCGCGCGCCACAAGGGCTGTCTTGTCTTGGCGCCCGCCCGGCACTCTGCTGTGCTGTAGTGGTGACCCGCGCCGCCCTGGAGCGCGCCATCATGCGCCGCTTTGGCACGGCACTGGCCGAGCGCGCCGCCCATCGCACACCCGCCCCCGAGAGCGTGCGCAGCCTCGGACACTTGCGCCGCGTTGCCATATTGAGCTTTGTGCTGGTGCTGGGGTGGCTCGTGCTCGGGGGCGAGACGGCGATCTTGAGCGGCTTGGCCGGGCTTTGCCTGATCAACACCGTCACTGCGGGTGTGCGTGTGGCGGCGGTCGTGGCCGGCTCTCGGTTTCGCGACACCCCCCCGCGCGGACCGCCGGCCCTGCATGAGCCGGGCCTCTCTGAGACGGCCCTGCCCATGGTCTCGATCCTCGTGCCGCTCTATCGCGAGGCCCACATGATCCCCCAGATCGTCGCCGCGCTGGCCCGCCTCGACTACCCGCGTGAGCGCCTCGATGTGCGCCTGCTGCTCGAAGAGGACGACAGCGACACCCGCACCGCCGCGCGTGAGGCGGCGCTGCCGGGCTGGGTCTCGGTGGTGGTCGTGCCCGCGGGGCGCCCGCGCACCAAGCCACGCGCCATGAACTACGCGCTCGATTTCTGCCGCGGCGAGATCGTCGGCATCTTCGACGCCGAAGACCATCCCGCCTCCGATCAACTGCGCCGCGTCGTGGCGATGCTGGCCGCCGCGCCGCGCGAGGTTGCCGCCGTCCAGTGCCAACTGGCCTACCACAACGGCTGCGAGAACTGGCTCTCGCGCTGCTTTCAGATCGAATACGCGATTTGGTTCGACGTGCTGTTGCGCGGCTTCGAGGTGCTTGGCCTGCCGATCCCGCTCGGCGGCACGTCGGTGTTCTTTCGCCGCGACGCGTTGATTTCGGTGGGCGGTTGGGACGCGCACAACGTCACCGAAGACGCCGATCTCGGCATGCGCCTTCACCGCCGCGGTCTGCGCACGTTGGTGTTGCGCTCGGTCACGCTGGAGGAGGCCAATTGCCGCCTCGCCCCTTGGATCCGCCAGCGCTCGCGGTGGCTGAAGGGCTATCTGTTGACGTGGCTTTGCCACATGCGCGACCCGGCCCGTCTTTACCGCGAGTTGGGCGGGCGCGGCTTTTTCGGCCTCAACGTGCTGTTTGGCGGGGCGGCGGTGGCCTATTTGGCGATGCCGCTGTTCTGGGCGTCGCTGGTGGCGTGGCTTTTCACGGGCTCGACGGCCTGGCATGGCGCGGTGCCGGGGTGGTTGTTGTGGCCGCTCTCGTTTTCGCTTGTAATGGGACAGATGGTGATGGTCGGCTGTGCCGCCTTAGCGCTGCGCCGGCGCGGCGAGGATGCGCTGCTCTGGTGTGTGCCGACGCTGCCGCTCTACTGGACGCTTGGCGCTCTGGCGGCATGGAAGGCGATCCTGGAGCTGGCCGTGGCGCCGTTTTACTGGGACAAGACCCGCCATGGCGTGAGCCGCCAGCGCCCAGTCGAGACGCCCGTGCCTTTGGTGCTGGAACGCAGGCCGGTTGGAGGCTCGGGCGATGCCTCAGCACGCTGGAAAAGGGTTGCACAGCGCTCCGTATGAAACTAGGTGTTGCGCAACGGGTGTATAGCTCAGTTGGTAGAGCAGCTGACTCTTAATCAGCGGGTCCTAGGTTCGAGCCCTAGTACACCCACCATAAAATCAATAACTTAGCCAAATGTAATCCGTTTCCTTGGTGGCCGTGCGAGCACCGGGCGAGCACGTTAATGGCTTTTTGGATTTTTCCTGGAAGCAATCAGATCAGCGCTCAGCCAGGATGCGACTGCGTGGTAAGTCGAATCGAGCAAGCTGTTAACCACTCGCTCTGCGCTTTGCGTATGGTTGTACCATGCATACCGTCCCACCACGTTCGATCATGCTGCCAGTGCGAGGCACTTGGCGATTGAACTGGCGGTAGGCATGGCTTCGGTTCGGAACTCATTTGTACGAGGCACCGTTTTCATGACCCACCCGGATCCAGAACCCGATTTCACCCTCGACGCGCTCGGCCCTGGACTGGAGCCGCTCCAGATCGACCGCCTCTCCGCCGCCGTTCTGACGCCCTCGGGGCAGTTCCGCATGGCGTTCGACCCCTCGGGCACACCCATTCCTTGGATCTTGGGCTGGAAAGGCGTGGCCAGCGCTCTGAGACAACGCATCCTGAGCAGCGATGGCCGTACAGTCGAGACCGTTTTCGCCGACCTCCGCGATGCCATGCCCCCCGAGCAAGCCTATCCACCACGGCGAAGCTTTGTGGTCGGCGAGGACGTTGACCCGCGCGTTGCAAAGATATGGGCGCGCGAGCGCCGGGCTCAGGAGGCCGCGCGAAAGCGCCCCTTGGAGCGTGCGCGCCAGGCCTACGAGATAGCCTTCACCTTGGCCTTCCAGCAGTGCCGCGTCTTGGCCTTCCGGGGAGACTTGGCGCCGGTACAGCCGATCCCGCCGGGGGCTTGGGTCCACGCGCGCCTGCCTGTGCCTCGCGCCCAACACGAGGTTGCCGGCGCTGCGGCCCGCTTCCTGATCTGTGCAGACATCCAAGAGGCGCTGGAGGACGTCACTGCGCAAAGCAGCCGTGGCGGTGGTCCGCGCAACAGGGTCGATCTAAGCAAAGAGCGTGAGATGGCCGCGTGGTTTCGCACCGAACTTGCCCCAGGCCCCGTGCTCACCAAAGCCGAGTCGCGCAAGCGTCTGCAACAAGCCTTCGGCCCTGTGGGCGAGAACGCGTTCAAACGCATCTGGTCCGAAGCCGCGCCTGAAGTGTGGCGCGCACAGGGGCCGAAAAACAAAATGGCATCAGGCCGATAAACTGAACCCTTCAGTTATCGAACTGCGCCCGAGTTTCTCAGTGGGCTGGGGCGTGTCAGAAACTCGCCATTCGCAACCGCCACAAGAAAGGCAACCGGACGAATGGAGACCCTGACCACCCCCACCGACAAGCTGCTGACGCGCAGCCAGGTTGAAGCGCGCTACGGGATTACCAAGCGCTACCTGGAGATCGCCGTCGTGCGCGGTGATGGACCACCTTACATCAAGCTCGGGCGCAGCGTGCGCTACCGCCCTAGCGACCTCGACGCCTGGATCGCCGCACAGCGGGTCGACCCCCGCGCTGGGCTCAGGAACGCCGCCCGGTGAGCGCGTTTACCAAGCGCTAACCCTACCGCTTTACTTACATCATGGAGATTGCCATGGAGTCTGCTCTGTCAGGCTGTGCGGAGGCTGTTGTCTACGCCCTTCTGGGCGAGCCCAACCGCACCCTCTCCCGGCCGCGCCAACTGCGCTACGGCACCAACGGCTCGCTCTCGGTCGACCTCGATAAGGCGACGTGGTTCGATCACGAGCACAACACCGGCGGCGGGCTGCTCGCCTTGGTCCGGCGCGAGCGTGGCGGCACAGCGACCGAGGCGCGGCGCTGGCTGCAAGAACAGGGCGTTGCGCTGGAGAGCGAGGTGCCAGCCGCTCCCCGCCCGCGCATCGTCGCCACCTACGACTACTGCGGCGAGGACGGGCATCTGCTCTTCCAAGTGCTCCGCACCGCGCCGAAGAGTTTTCGCCAGCGCCAGCCCGATGGCCGCGGCGGCTGGGACTGGTCGGTCAAGGGCGCGCAGAAGGTGCTCTACCGCCTGCCCGAACTCCTCGCCGCCCCGCCCGAGGCCCCGGTCTTCATCGTCGAGGGCGAGAAGGATGCCGACCGCTTGGCGAGCCTTGGCCTGATCGCCACTGCCAACGCCGGGGGCGCGGGCAAGTGGCAGGCCGGCTATGCCAAGACGCTGGCGGGGCGGCGGGTGACCGTCCTGCCCGACAACGACAGCGCTGGGCGTGCCCACGCCGAGGCGGTCAAACAGAGCCTCACCGGTGAGGCCCGCGCCGTGGCCGTCCTCGACCTCGACGGACTGCCCGAGAAGGGCGATGTCTCGGACTGGCTGGACGCGGGTGGGACGCCCGAGCGCCTGCTCACCCTGGCCGAGGCGGCGCTTGCCGAGGACGCGCCCGACACCCCGGCGCCGATCCCGCTCCACCAGGCCCGCCGCAAGCCGGAGCCGGTGCCCTTCGCAGCCCTCGGGCCACTCCGCGCTGCCGTCGAGGCCGTCGCCACGCAGACCCAGGCCCCGGACGCCCTCGCGCTGCAAAGCGTGCTCGCCGCCGCCAGCCTCGCCACCCAAGCCCTGGCCGATGTCGAGACCTTGGGCGGCCAGGCCCCCGTCAGCCTCTACTGCCTCTCCATCGCCACCTCGGGCGAGCGTAAATCGGGCTGCGACAAGCTGGCCCTCGCCCCGGTGCGCGAGGCCGAGCAGAGCCGCCGGCGCGCGCACCGCAACGCCCTTGCCGAACACCAGGACAAGGCCGATCTCCACGAGCACCGCCGCAAGGCCATCCTGCGCCAAAACGGCGACGCGGACGAGCAAAAGGCCGACCTCGCAGCCCTCGGACCGCCGCCCACGCCGCCGCTTGCCCCCGATCTGCTGTTCAGCGACCCGACCATTGAGGGCCTCTGCCGCCACTTCGAGCACGGCCAGCCCTCGGTGGGGGTG
>JBCDHK010000311.1:0-4751 GCA_038750185.1 Pseudomonadota bacterium | reverse complement strand
CTTCCGCGAGCCGTGCGGGCAGTTGTTGGAGCTGTCGTGCTACAAGTTCGAGCCGCCCGAGGGTAGCACCCATGCCGAGGTGTTGCGAACTGCCCATGGCCACCGTGTCGTGCGTGGGGCGCAAAACATCGAGGACGTCGATCTAGCCGATGCCATCCAAACCATCGTGGCGCGGCGCGGGATCAGCTTGTCGAGCAGTTAAGCGAGGCCTTCAGGCGTTCTCCAGCTTGGCAAGCACGCGCTCCAGCCGCTGGATCGAGCCTGCCAAGCGCGCACTCGCCGCATCGGGGCTTGGCGCAGGTGCGGGGGCTGGAAGGGGCCCGGCACGCGCTGAGAGACGCTCTGCCAAGGCGGCCAGACGTGCATGGATATCGCCTGCCACCTCGTGCGCCGCCCTCTCATGTGTCGCCGCATCGCGGGCACCGCGCGCCACCACCGTCTTGATGCCGTGGTCGCGAAAATACTGCTGCACCGCTTTGATCGATAGACCGTCGTCATAGAGCAGCGCCCGGATGCCACGCAGCAGCGCGATGTGGTCGGGGCGATACAGCCTGCGCCCGCCGCCGCGCTTCATGGGGCGCACCTGTGAAAAGCGCGACTCCCAAAAGCGCAGGACATGCTGGGGCAGGTTCAGCTCTGCAGAGACCTCGGAGATGGTGCGAAACGCCTGGCGCGATTTGGCCGACGTCTCGGTCTGCCGGGCGCGCGCTTGGTTCATACCAGATCCTCTCCGATGTTCACGCGTTGTTTCATGATGTGTGAGGGCCGAAATACCAGCACGCGGCGCGGCCCGATCGGGACTTCTTCGCCGGTCTTGGGATTGCGCCCCATGCGCGGGCCCTTGTCGCGCACGCTGAAGGTGCCGAAGGAGGAAATCTTGACGTTCTCGCCCTGGACGAGCGCTTCGGAGATGCGGTCGAGGATGGTTTCGACCATCTCTGCCGATTCGCTGCGCGACAAACCGATCTCGCGGTAAACCGCTTCACTGAGATCGGACCGGGTCGCGGTATTTCCAGCCATGGTGGTACTGTCCCTATGATTGTTACAGCAGCTTAAACGCTACCTAAAAGCATATTAATCCGATCCCGGATCACCAGTCAATATCAAGGGTTTGGCAGTAAAGCCGCACGCGTGCAGTTTTTTCCTTACCAGCGCATCAACGCCGACCCCCAAGCCAGCCCGCCGCCAATGCCCTCCATCAGCAGCAATTGTCCGGCCTGGATGCGCCCGTCGGCCACCGCCGTTGAGAGCGCCAGCGGGATCGAGGCGGCGGAGGTGTTGCCATGATCGTGCACGCTGACCACGACCTTGTCCATCGGCACGCCCGCCTTCTTGGCCGTGCTCTCGATGATGCGCAGGTTGGCCTGATGGGGGACGAGCCAGTCGATCTCGGCGCCGGTGACGCCGGCTTTGGCCATGGCCTCCTCGGCAACCTCGGCCAGCTTGACCACGGCGTGGCGGAAGACCTCCTTGCCCTCCATGCGCACCACGCCGCCGGTCTTGGTGGTGGAGGGGCCGCCGTCGGTGTGCAGGATGCGGTTGTGGGCGCCGTCGGAGTGGAGACAGGTGGCCAGGATGCCGCGGTCGCTGGCATCGCCGTTGCCGCGGGTGGCCTCCAGGATCAGTGCGCCCGCCCCGTCGCCAAACAGTACGCAGGTGGCGCGGTCGTTCCAGTCGAGGATGCGTGAGAAGGTCTCGGCCCCGATCACCAAGACGCGGCGCGCCTGGCCCGAGACGATCAGCGCATTGGCAGTGGCCAGCGCATAAACAAACCCCGCACAGGCCGCGCCGACATCAAAAGCAAAGCCCCCGGTCATGCCGATGCGGTGTTGGACGCGGGTTGCGGTCGAGGGAAAGGTCTGATCGGGGGTGGCGGTGGCGAGCACCAGCCCATCGAGGGAGGCGGCGTCGATGCCGGCGTGGGCCAGAGCGGCCTCCGCCGCCTTGGTGGCCAGATCGGAGGTGGTCTCGCTCTCGGCGGCGATATGGCGCTGGCGGATGCCGGTGCGGCTGTGGATCCAGGCATCGGAAGTGTCGAGGCGCTGGGACAGTTCGTCGTTGGTCAGGACCTGCGCTGGCAGGTAGTGGCCGCACCCCAGTGGTTGCGCGCGCAGATGGCTGAGGCCCGCAAGGGCAGCCGCGGCGATGGTCGGGCGATCCTCCGGTGCGTTCATGCAGCGCTTCCTTTCGGGGCCGGTCCGCTGAGGTGGAGGCGCGCCAGCTCGCGCGCGACGTGGGCGGGAAAGTCGCTCTCGGCCATGCGCACGGCCAGACCGACCGCTGCCGCAAACCCGACCGCATCGGCGCCGCCGTGGCTCTTGACCACCGCACCGTCGAGCCCGAGGAACACACCGCCGTTGACCCGGCGTGGGTCGATCCGCCGGCTCAGGCGACGCAGCGGGCCTTGCGCCAGCAGGGCGGAGAGTTGTGCCAGCACCGTCGCCCTGAAGGCCTGGCGCAAGGTCTCGCGGATTAGCGTCGCGGTGCCCTCGGCGGTCTTGAGCGCGATGTTGCCGGTAAAGCCGTCGGTGACGATGACCTCGACCCGGTCGCGGCAGATGTCGGCGCCCTCGACGAAACCGGTGTAGGCAAAGCGCTCGCCCGAGGCCGCTGCCGCCTCGATCAGCGCGGCTGCCTCACGCAATTCGGGCGGGCCCTTGGTGGGCTCGGTGCCCAGATTGAGCAGACCCACGCGCGGGTGCTCGGCGCCGAGGCTGACGCGGGCATACTCAGCTCCCATCAGCGCATATTGCGCCAGGTGGTGGGGATCGGCGCGCACATCGGCCCCGACATCGAGCACGGTGTTGTAGCCCTCAGGGCGCGCCGCTGGCCAATGCACGGCGATGGCCGGGCGCGCCACCCCAGGCGCCTTGCGCAGACACAACACCGCCATCGCCATCAGCGCACCGGTATTGCCCGCCGAGACCGCCACCCCCGCTTCGCCATCGGCCACCGCCTTGAGTGCACCCCACATGGAGCTGTCGCGGTGGGAGCGGATCGCTTTGGAGGGTTGGGCGTCCATGGGCACGACGCTGTCCGCAGCACGCACCTCGGAGAGCGCCGCCAGGCGCTGGCGGCGTTTGAGCAAGGGTTCGAGCGCGCTGGGGCGCCCATGCAACAGAAACCGCAGATCGCCGCGCTTGCCCGCCACTCGTTCCAAGCCCGCCAAGACAGGCGCCGGGCCTTTGTCGCCGCTCATGGCATCGATGGAAATCACGGTGGTCATGGGCCAAAGCCCCCTCAGCCAGAGCGTGCGTCGGGAGGCGGCTCAGGCTTCGGCGTCGAGATCGATGTCCTCGGCGGAGGCGACCACTTCGCGGCCGTTGTAATAGCCGCAGGAGCCGCAGACGTGGTGGGGCAGGCGCAGTTCGCCGCAGTTGGGGCATTCGGCGCTGGCGGTGGCCTTGAGCGCATCATGGGCGCGGCGCATGTTGCGTTTGGAACGGGTGACCCGGTTTTGCTGGACCGCCATTCTCTCTCACTCCTGCTTGGCCTGTCCGGCGGTCTGGCGCGGGACGGGACGCTTTCGAAATGTCGCGCGAGCGACTGGGATATGCATGTCACGCAGCATTTGCGGGCGAGCGAACACCAGAGGGCACCGCCGCGGCAAGACCGCTGCGAAGGGTGTCGATACATACCCGCTGGCGCCGCCGTGGCAAGCCCAAGTTTTCCTGCATTCACGCTTTATCGTCTTCGCGCGCGCGCTTCAAGGCCGCCAGCTTGGCGAAGGGTTTGACGCTTTCGTCGGTCAGCGCCTCGATGCCCGGTGCGGTGTGGACATGCTGGCCCAAGCTGGCGCCGGGCGCGCGCGGGTAGGGATCGAGCCCGAGTTGGAGCGTCTCGACGATGGCCGCGGCCAGATCGATGGTCTCGGTGAAGGGCTCGGGGCCGTCTTCGGGGCCCATCTCTTGGGGGCCGGGTTCGGGGTCGTCCTCGACCAGATCGACCGCGGGCAAATAGGTGCGCTCGATCTCGGTGTCGAGGCGGGTTACGACCGGCTCCAGCGTGATGACGCACTCCTGCACGATGCGCGCAGAGACGCGGCCCCTGAGCCGCCAGCCCCGTCCCCCCCAAGGCGCGATCTCGCCGTCAAAGGCCAGCCCCTCGACCGAGACTGCGCCGAGATAGCGCGCCGTCGCCTCGGCCTCGGTATCCTCGATGCGGCGGGTGAGCGTGGTCGGCGCCGCGCCATCGAGGCGTGCGATTTCCAGGGTCTCGGCAAAGGGCAGGGGGACGATCTCGGGGTCTTGGCGGCTGGGCATGGCGTCCTCTTGTAGCAGGGCGGGCGCTTGCGCGGGGTATGGAAGAGCATGTAAGCGAAGACAGCCCACTTGCACGAGGAGCGCGCCCGTGAAATCCGTTCAGACCGTCGTCGCCGCCCTACCTATCCTGGCATTGCTGGGGGGATGTGCCTCGGAGATGCGCACCCATGGCTTCTTGCCCGTGGCCGAGCGGCTGGCGCAAGTCGAGGCCGGGGTCGACACGCGCGGTTCGGTGCAGCGCAAGATCGGCCGACCTTCCACCAATGCCACCTTCGACGACAGCACTTGGTATTACGTCTCCAGCGTGGTCGAGCACAACAGCTTTCGCGCGCCCAAAGTGGTCGAGCGCACCGTGTTGGAGGTGGTGTTCGACGATGTGGGCCTGGTGACCGAGCTCAACCGCTACGGCCTCGAAGACGGCAAGGTGATCGATCTGGAGACGCGCACGACCCCCACCTATGGCCGCCAGCTCACCATCCTGGAGCAAGT
>JBCDHK010000310.1:0-4752 GCA_038750185.1 Pseudomonadota bacterium | reverse complement strand
ACCGATCAGCACGCCAAGCCATTGCAGCGCCAGCATGGCCGCCGCCGCCAGCGCAAACCAGAGCCATTCGAGCAGAAACGCCGACCACCCAGAGGCCCGCCCCGCGCGCAGGCGCATGGCTTCGGCCAACAGCACCAGCGTAAGCGCACCAAGCCCGATGGGCAGATCGGTGAGCAGATCGCGCACAAGGCCAAGGGCGAAAACCAGCACCAACGCCGCCGCTTCGGGCGCGCGCACCGCCCAGCAAGCGACAAGACAGGCCAGCAGATCGGGCGAGGGCAGCGCGCGTGGCTCCAAGCCGAGCGGTGCGGCCTCGACGGCGATGGCGACGAGGCCCGCCAAGGCCAGCAAAAGCGCGCGCACGGCGATGGCAAGGCCGGAGGGCTTGGCGCTCAAGGGGCTGGGTCCGTCGGCGCGGTCATTGCACGGGCGGCTCGCCGGCCAGTGTCGCAGGGGAGCCACCTTCTGGCAGGATCAGACCGCCGGGACGGTCGATGGCGGTGTCGGGGCGATAGCGCAGCAGGCGGACGAATTCGAGGCGGGCGTAATCCGAGAGGAGGGCGACGCGAAACTCCTTGGCTTCGGTCTCGATCACGCGCCCCACCGGCAGATCGGGCGGGAAGACGCCGCCGTCGCCCGAGGTCTCGACCAAGTCGCCTGGGCGGACGGGATCGTCGGCATCGAGGAATTCGAGCCGGGGCGCTGGGGTGCCGTCGCCGGTGGCGATGGCGCGGCGCCCACCGGGTTGGACGATGACGGGGATGCGTGAGGAGAAATCGGTGAGGAGTAGGATGCGGGCTGCGCCGTCTCCGACCCCAGAGACCCGCCCGACCAGTCCGACACCATCGACTGCCGCCGAGCCATCGATCACCCCATCGCGCGCGCCGACGTTGACCAGGGCCGACTCGCGAAACGGTCCGCCCGAGTCGGCGATCACGTCGCCGGTGACAAAGGTCGTGCGCGGGCCGAGGTTGAGGTTGTTGAGGGCGCGCAGCTGGGCGTTTTCCTCTTCGAGTTGGCGCGCGGTCTCGCGCCAGGCGTGCAGGCGCTGGATCTCACGGCGCAGCGCCCGGTTTTGCTCGTAGACGTCGAGAAAGCTCTCGCTGTCGGCGGCGATCTCGTCGAGCACGCGGATCGGGCCTGTTACCCACGCCATCGACGGCAGCAGCGCATCGGTGAGGGCGGCGCGGGCGCGCTCCAGGCGCGGGTTGTCGATGCGCCAGAGCACAAACAGCACCAAGCCCGTCACCACCACAGCGCCGACCAGCGTGCGGTGAATGGCACGGGCGAGGGCGCGGTCGGGATCGTGGGCGGGGGGGCGCATGGGCGTCCTCTCGGGCTGTCAGTCCGGTCTCACCCTAACACCGCCCGCCGTCCAAAGGACGCGGCGCTTAGACGCTGATCTTCATGACGTGGTTGAGCCGGTCAAGATGCTCTAGCGCCTTGCCGGTGCCAAGCGCCACGCAATCAAGCGGGTCTTCGGCCACCGAGATGGCAAGGCCGGTCTGCTCGCGCAGCGCCAGATCGAGATCGCCGAGGAGCGCGCCGCCCCCGGTCAGCATGACGCCGTTGTCGACGATGTCGGCGGCGAGATCAGGCGGTGTGGCCTCCAGCGCCACCATGACCGATTCGACGATCTGCTGTACGGGCTCCATCAGCGCTTCGGCAATCTGGCCCTCGGTGACTTCCTGCTCCTTGGGCACGCCATTGGCCAGATCGCGCCCGCGGATCACCATGGTCTGGCCGATACCGTCCGCAGGGATGCGGGCCGAGCCGATGGCCTTCTTGATCTTCTCGGCAGAGGCCTCACCGATCAGCAGATTGTGCTGGCGGCGCATGTGCGAGATCACTGCCTCGTCCATCTTATCGCCGCCCACGCGCACCGAGCGCGCATAGACGATATCCGAGAGCGAGAGCACCGCCACCTCGGTGGTGCCGCCGCCGATGTCGACGATCATCGAACCGGTCGGCTCGGTGATGGGCAGCCCCGCGCCGATGGCCGCCGCGATGGGCTCGGGGATGAGATAGGCCCGGCGCGCCCCCGCCGAGATCACCGATTGCTCGATGGCACGCTCCTCGACCGCCGTGGCGCCGTAGGGCACGCAACAGACCACCACCGGGCGCGGCCAGGTCGAATTGCCGTTGGCGCGCTTGATGAAGGCCTTGATCATTTCCTCGGCCACATCGAAGTCGGCGATGACACCGTCACGCATGGGCCGGATCGCTTGGATCGAGCCGGGCGTGCGCCCCAGCATCATTTTGGCGTCTTCGCCCACGGCCTTGACCACCTTCTTGCCGGCGATGGTCTGGAAGGCGACGACGGAGGGCTCATTGAGCACGATGCCCTTGCCGCGGGCATAGACCAGAGTGTTGGCCGTGCCGAGGTCGATGGCCATGTCGTTGGAGAAGATGCCGAACAAGCCGCCCAACATGCGCTGTCATTCCCGTGCTTGGCGAGGCGGCATCGGGTGGCCGCGGCCTTGAGCGGCGCTTATAGAGCGCGCGCGGGTGCGGTGCAAAGGGGGAAGGGCGGATTTCCCGGATCTGCGCTGGTGGAGCGCATTCCAGCCGGAGTGGCCCGGCTGGATGCGACCGTGCGCTCTACTCGGCCACGGCGACGGGCGCGGTCTTCTCGCGCCGCGTCATCAGCTTGCTGAGCGCCTGACAATAGGCGCGCGTCGAAGCGACCACGGTGTCGGTGTCTGAGGCCTGGGCCGTGGCGATCTTGCCGTGCTCGCGCATGCGCACGCTGACAGTGGCCTGGGCGTCGGTGCCCTCGGTGACGGCATGGACTTGATACAGCTCCAAAGCCGCCTCGTGGGCCACCAGCGCCGAGACCGCGTTGAAGCAGGCGTCCACCGGGCCGTCGCCCTTGGCGGTGTGGCGCACTTCCTGGCCATCGACCTCCAGGATGATGTCCGCCGATTGGGGCGCCTCGGTGCCGCAGATCACGCGCAGGAATTTGAGGCGGACCCGGTCGGCCCCGGCTTCGGCGGTGGCTTGGCCGATCAGTGCTAGGAGATCGTCGTCGTAGACCTCTTTTTTACGGTCGGCCAGCGCCTTGAAGCGCACGAAGGCATCGGCCAGCGCGTTCTCGCCCAGATCGATGCCGAGGTCCTTGAGCTTGGTGCGAAAGGCATGGCGCCCGGAGTGCTTGCCCATCACCAGGTTGGTCTGGGTCAGGCCCACATCCTCGGGGCGCATGATCTCGAAGGTCTCGGCGTTCTTCAGCATGCCATCCTGGTGGATGCCGGACTCATGGGCAAAGGCATTCTTGCCGACGATGGCCTTGTTGTATTGCACCGCAAAGCCCGAGACGGCGGCTACCAAGCGGCTCGCCTGCATGATGCGTTTGGTGTCGATCCGGGTGGTAAAGGGCAGGATGTCGGGCCGGGTGCGGATCGCCATCACCACCTCTTCGAGCGCGGTATTGCCGGCACGCTCGCCCAGGCCGTTGATGGTACACTCGATCTGACGCGCCCCCGCCTCGACTGCGGCGAGCGCGTTGGCGGTCGCCATACCAAGGTCGTTGTGGCAGTGGGTCGAGATCGTCACGTCCGCGATCTCGGGTACCTCGCGGCGCAGCATTGCGATCAGGCGCGCGGCCTCGCTCGGCGCAGTATAGCCCACGGTGTCGGGGATATTGATCGTGGTCGCACCGCACTCGATGGCCAGCCGCACGGTATCGCACAAAAACTCGGCCTCGGTGCGCGTGGCATCCATGGGCGACCATTGCACGTTTTCGCAGAGACTGCGCGCGTGGGTGACGCTCTCGCGGATTTTCTCCAACACCTGCTCGCAATTCATCGCCAGTTGGTGCTCACGGTGGAGCGGCGAGGTGCCGATAAAGGTATGGATGCGGGGCTTCTTTGCGTCCTTGAGCGCAGCCCAGGCGCGGTCGATGTCACCGCGCGCGGCGCGTGAGAGCCCGGCGACCACAGCGCGCTCGGTCACGCGCGAGATGGCCGAGACCGCCTCGAAATCGCCCTCGGAAGCGATGGGAAAACCGGCCTCGATGATGTCGACGCCCATCTCATCGAGCAATTGCGCGATCTGCACCTTCTCTTCGATGGTCATCGAGGCGCCGGGCGATTGTTCGCCGTCGCGCAGGGTGGTGTCGAAAATCTTGACGTGCGCTTCGGGCGCAGGGTGAGCTTTGGTCATGGGGATGTTCCGTCCAGGATCGTGCTGCGGGCTGCGGTGGTACTGCGGGGCTTGGGGCGGCGCGTCGTCGGCTCCTCCGAGCGCGCGCGCCGTTGGGCCGCGCTCAGAGGCAGCTAAGCAGAAGGAGCGCTAGGGCGCGTGCTGGACGGGCGGTGCTCATGCGCGCTTTATACGCCGCACCGGCGGGGATGCAAAGCCCTGGCGTGAGGCTCGGGCTGGGCTGGGATGTCGCGAGGGGCCATGGATGAGAGACTGACACTGGACGAGGCCGAAGCACTGGCCCAGCGCGTGCTGCGAGCCAACGGTTGCGACGGTGCCAATGCCCGGGCGGTTGCGGCCAATATGGTCCGTGCCGAGCGCGATGGAGCGCTGAGCCACGGGCTGTTTCGGCTGCCGGGACATGTGGCGCTTTTGCGTGCGGGCGTGGTCAATGGGCGCGCCGTGCCCAGCCTCACCCACACCACACCGTCAGCACTGATCGCCGATGCCGATCTCGGCTTTGCCCCGCGCACCTATCCACTGGCCTTGCCGGCCTTGATCGAGGCCGCCCGTGCCCAAGGCATGGCGGCGCTCGGCATCCGGCGCTGT
>JBCDHK010000309.1:0-4766 GCA_038750185.1 Pseudomonadota bacterium | reverse complement strand
TGGCCCGGCGCAGGGCTCAGCCCGGTGGCCAGAGCGCGTGAAAGTGGTGGACTGGGCCGCGGCCTTTGCCGATCCCGAGTTGCTCGCCCGCGCGGATGGCCTCGCCAAGCCAGGACTTGGCCGCGCCGACCGCCTGCTCCAGCGTCGTAGCCTGCGCTAGATGAGCGGCAATCGCGGCTGAAAGGGTGCAGCCGGTGCCATGGGTGTGCACCGTCTCGCGTCTGGGGGCCGAGAAGGGCAGGGCGGGTGTATCCGAGCGCACCAGCACATCGACCGCCTCGGACCCGCTGCCATGCCCGCCCTTCATCAGCACGGCCTTGGCCCCCATCCCGAGCAACGCCTCACCCTGGGCTAGCACCGCATCAGGGGTCTCGGCGACAGCGCGCCCGGTGAGCCGCGCGGCCTCTGGCAGATTGGGCGTGAGCAAATCGGCACGGGTGAGCAGATGCTCGGCAAAGGCGCCCACCGCCGTGTCGTCGAGCAGCGGATCGCCTGATTTGGCCACCATCACCGGATCGAGCACGACCGGGCCGTCGTAGTCGGCCAGCGCCGCGGCCACCGCCTCGACGATCGGCCCCGAGCCGAGCGCGCCGATCTTGATCGCGCCAATGGCGATGTCGTCGAGCACGGCGCGGATCTGGGACACGACAAACCGCGGCTCAAGCGCCACCACGTCCTGCACGCCTTGGGTGTTTTGCGCTGTGACCAGCGTGATTGCGCTAGCGCCATATACGCCGAGTGCCGAGAATGTCTTGAGATCGGCTTGGATGCCGGCGCCGCCCCCAGAATCAGAGCCAGCGATGGTCAGGGCGGTGGCGGGCATGGCAGTCTCCGTGGGCAAATGGCGCTGTTGCGCAGCGCAGTATGGTTAAGCTCTGTGCGCGAATTGCGGCAAGAGGTCCAGACTGCGCCTGGGGGAGGGCAATTGCGGCGTAAATGTGTTGATTGTCGCAAAAATGTAAAGCCTAATTTAATCAATGCTTTGAGGTGAAATACAACCAGGTGTGAGGATCGTCACAACCTATGGATGCAGCAGGATTCCGCCGTCTCGCCGCAAACTCGTCTAATTCCTGCCATTAACGAAATACAAACAAATTGGCGAAGCGGGTCGGTGTGGACACAGTGCTAAAGACCTCCGAACAAGCCGCCACTGAGTACGTCTGCCTTGGATAGCGTTCCCATGAAGTTCTTACCGACAACACACCAGGGCGTGCATCTCCCTCCAAGTCCTCCCGCCGCGCCTGCGCGCTTTCTCGGCGACACCCGCGGCTATCTCAGCATCGAACAAGTCGCCTGGCTGCCCCTTGGCCTTTGTGCCGTCCTGGCCATGACCGACGCAAGCTTGGCCTATGTCCAGCAAGCACGGCTTTGGGAACTCGCCCGCGACACCGCCCACCAAGTCGCCACCGGACGCATGAGCGCGACCGAGAGTATGCGCCACGCCAAAGCCGCCCTGCCCAGCCACGGCCACTGGCACGTCAGCATCCAGTGCCTGGGCACCGACGTGCTGGTGCGCATCAGTAGTGAGGATCCGCGCCCCGGCCTCACCGGGCTGATCGCCGCCCTCGACCCCGATACCCTGGCCGCTGAATTCCGTATGCGCCTCACCAGCGCCACCCCCCCTATTTCGAAAGCGCCGTAACGCATGCCAAAGCGCACCCATACCCCCCGCTCCAGCGCCACTGGATTGTGGCTGTTGTGCTGGCTCACGCTTGGCGGCATTGCCGTCGATTCGAGCCATGCCTACCGTCAATCGGCCATGCTCCAAGCCACGGCAGACGCGGCAGCGCTTGCCGGGGCGCAGGCTCTGGGCGCCGACGTGCTGATGCCTTTCGGGGCCGCGCCTGTGGCCAATCCGCTCACGGCTGAGACCGCCGTCACCGAGCGGGTGCGCGAATACGTCGCCAAGAACCTGCCTGCGAGCGCTGCCGTGCCCGCCCCAGAGGTCAAACTCGGCACCTGGAGTGCCGATGCCGAGCGCTTTCTCCCTGGCGCGCTGCCCTATGATGCGGTGCAGGTGCGCTTTGGTGGCGATAGGGCTTCTGAGAGCGGCGTTTTGAGGAGCGTCTTGGTGCTGGTTCAGGAGATGGCGGGGTTTCGCAGCTTGCACGTCAGCGTTGAGAGCACGGCGTCACTGCGCAGCGAGCGGATGATGGCTTTTGCCACGGGCTGTGTGGCGGACGATGGTGCTTTGTCGCCTGGCGAAGACCAGCGCTATGACAGAGCGTGCCTGCATGGCGAGCGGGCCTTTGCGGCGGGGCGCCCTGATCCGGCGTTGGTGCGTGGGGACACGATGCTGAGCTTGTTCGGTGCGGAGGCTGCCGAGCCCGAACTGGGCCAAGCCGCCTCGTTCTGAGCTGAGCTTTAGCGATTTTCCTCCATGGCCACACGTGGTTGAGGCTCGGCGCCATTTTCATATCGCATTGCACAACAAAGGGGCTTGTCAGGTCGGCGCTGTAATGTCAGTAACAGGCACGCGCGATTTTTGAACGATCCTTGCGCGCACATCCTGCCAAGCGACCCAAGGAGCGAGCCATGGACGGCGCCCACGAACCGCTGAAATCCCTCTATGACGTCGGCGAGATCCCGCCCCTCGGCCATCTGCCCGAAAAAATGCACGCCTGGGCGATCCGGCGCGAGCGCCACGGCGAGCCTGACACCGCCATGCAGCTTGAGGTGGTCGAGACACCCAAGCCCGACAGCTATGAGGTGGTGGTCTTGGTGATGGCCGCCGGCGTCAATTATAATGGCGTGTGGGCCGCGCTCGGTCAGCCGATCAGCCCCTTTGACGGCCACAAAGCGCCCTACCACATCGCGGGCTCGGACGCCTCGGGTATCGTCTGGGCGGTGGGCGAGAAGGTGACGCGCTGGAAGGTGGGCGACGAGGTCGTGATCCACTGCAACCAGGACGATGGCGACGACGAAGAGTGCAACGGCGGCGATCCGATGTATTCGCCGACCCAGCGCATCTGGGGCTATGAGACGCCCGACGGCTCCTTCGCCCAGTTTACCTGCGTCCAGGCCCAGCAGCTCATGCGCCGCCCGCGCCATCTGAGCTGGGAGGAATCGGCCTGCTACACCCTGACACTCGCCACCGCCTATCGCATGCTGTTCGGCCACGCGCCCCACGAATTGCGCCCTGGCCAGAACGTGTTGGTCTGGGGCGCCTCGGGCGGGCTCGGCTCTTATGCGATCCAGTTGGCCAATACGGCGGGCGCCAATGCCATCGGTGTGATCTCGGATGAGAGCAAGCGCGATTTCGTCATGTCCATGGGCGCCAAGGGCGTGCTCAATCGGCGCGACTTCAAGTGCTGGGGGCAGCTGCCGACCGTGAATACTCCTGAATACAAGGAGTGGTTCACCGAGGCGCGCAAGTTCGGCAAGGCGATCTGGGAGATCACCGGCAAGGGCGTTAATGTCGATATGGTGTTCGAGCACCCGGGCGAGAGCACCTTCCCGGTCTCGACGTTTGTCTGCAAAAAGGGCGGCATCGTGGTGATTTGTGCCGGGACCACCGGGTTCAACTGCACCTTCGACGTGCGCTACATGTGGATGCACCAAAAACGTCTGCAGGGCTCGCACTTCGCCCACCTCAAGCAGGCCTCCGCCGCCAACCAACTGATGATCGAGCGCCGTCTCGACCCGTGCATGTCCGAGGTGTTTCCCTGGGCCGATATTCCGGCAGCGCACATGAAGATGCTGAGGAACGAGCACAAGCCCGGCAACATGGCCGTGCTGGTCTCCTCGCCCGCCGCGGGGCTGCGCACGGTCGAGGACGCGCGCGAGGCCTATTCGGCGGCGGCCTGAGGCGTCCGTGATGCAGCGGGGCACCACCACACCCAAGCGCCGCGCCATGACCGGCGCGTTGGTGCCCATGCTGCCCTTTGCGCCGTTCGTCGCCCCGTTTGGCGGGGCGGTCACCCAAACGTTCGAGTTCTGGCGCGGCTGGTTCGAGAGCGTGGGCCAGATCGGCCTCGTCAATATCGACCTGGGCCGCACCGAAAGCCCCGAGATCGAGGCGCGCATTCTCGAAGAAGTCGGCTCCTACGGGCGCCAGATCGGCAAGCTCTCCGCCGCCTTGGAGGCGGTGGTGCGCGCTAGCTGCGAGATCGACGACGGCCAGGGCGGGCGCCGGCTCGATCCCTCCCGCCTCAGCGACGACGACATCGCCGCCATCGTGGCCTTCCGCAAACTGCTCGAAGAGACCGAGGCGGTGAAAAACCGCGAGGGCCCACCGCGCTGAGGCTGGTGCTCCCTGGCGCGCTCGCCTACCAAGGGGCGATGGACGTTTTCGACACTCAGCCGCCGCCGCCAGCGCATCAGGCCCTCGATTTCTCCGCCGATCAGGAGGCGGCGTGGCAGGCTGTCACAGTAGCGCTCGCTGGCCAGGGCATCGATCTGGCTGAGGAGAGCGCCGCGCCACCGCCCAAGGGCAAGCGCAAGACCGAGGTCGTCGCCGTCACCGGCAAGGCAGGCTCGGGCAAGACGGTGCTGCTCGCACGCCTGACCGATGTGCTAAAGCGCGCTGGGCTGAGCGTGGTCACCCCCGATTGGGAATCGACCAACTACCGCCGCAAGCGCTCGGTGGCCGTGCTCGCGCCCACCAACAAGGCTGCCTCGGTGCTCCGCGCCAAGGGCGTGGCCGCGACCACCATCCACCGCATTCTCTACACCCCGGTCTACGACCCCGAGTTTCAAAAGATCGCCGAGTGGCTGGAGGCCAAGGACACCCCCCCACCCAAGACCGACGCGCTGGCCGAAGCAGC
>JBCDHK010000308.1:0-4794 GCA_038750185.1 Pseudomonadota bacterium | reverse complement strand
GCGGCGAGGAGCCGGTTAAGCTCGGCCCCGTGACCAACATTTTGCAAGTGCATGTACCCACGGCCACCGCCGGGATGACCCTGGCCAGCCTCACCCGCCACATCGAGCACATCGCCGAGCGCTGCCGCCAAAACCTCGATCACGAGCCCGCCGACCGTCTGTACATGGGCTATGACGCTTTTCAATTGCTGCCCGTCGAGCCCACCACCGTCTATGAGGCTGGGCCGGCGTTTTGGACCGAGGCGGGCGAGGGCGACGAAGTTGCCGTGGATCTGCGCAAGCCCGACACGACCAACTGGGGCTATGACGTGGTCATCGCCGGCATGGCTGCGGTCAATCCAGCACTTTTGGAGAGCGGGCGCCCGGACGAGCTGGTCGATCTGATCGCTGCCCTGCACACTTTCCCAGAGCGCCCGCGCCGGTTGATCCTGGATGTGGTCTATGGCCACTCGGACAACCAGGGCCTCGATGTGTTGAGCGCGCAATTCTTTGGCGGGCCAAACATGTATGGCCAAAACATCAACTACCGAAACCCCACGGTGCGCGCGATCCTCCTCGAGATGCAACGCCGCAAGGTCGATTTTGGGGCCGACGGCGTGCGCGTCGACGGCGCGCAGGATTTTCAGTGGTACGACCATGAGAGCGGCCAGATGCACCACGACGACGAGTATCTCCAGCAGATGGCCGATACCGTCCAGGAAGTGGCGGGCTGTCGCTATCGCCCGTGGTTCATCTTCGAGGACGGCCGCCCATGGCCCGATGAGGATTGGGAGCTGACCTC
Source organism: Pseudomonadota bacterium (assembly GCA_038750185.1). Lineage (GTDB taxonomy): Bacteria > Pseudomonadota > Alphaproteobacteria > Rhodobacterales > Rhodobacteraceae > Thermohalobaculum. The sequence goes on along the minus strand of JBCDHK010000308.1, from coordinate 4,013 downwards.
CACCTACCGCGCCGTGATCGAAACCCAGCGCGACGGCGATGTCTTCCAGTGGGGGCCGCTCTCCTTTGCCCACAACACGCCGTTTCTCTATGCGTTTTGGCTTGGCAAATGGTGGCGCATTCGCGAGATCGTCGAGCGCGGCGAAAACTGGATCTCGGGCTGTGCCAATCACGATACGCTGCGCCGGGGCACCCAGGTCTCGACCAAGCTCAACATCAACACCCGCCTTGGCGAGACCTTGATGGAGATCCTGGACAAGGCCTACGACAACCCCGCTACCCAGACGCTCACCTACGCCGCCTTTCCCGGCGTGCCGATGGATTTTCTCAATGCCACCGCGCGCGCCTCCTGGGGCTTTATCCGCAACCAGGACGACCGCTACGGCGTGAAAATCATGGCCGAAGAGGCGATTTCGCTCAAATGGCAGGTCGACGACTACGGCTACTCGTTGCCGGCCTCGTTTCGCCGCCTGAAAGAGATGGGCTATGAGACGCGGGCCGATCTGGCGCGGTTTCTCGAATTCCTGCCCGCCTTGGTCGAGGTTACCGACTACGATCTGGAGGTGATCGCAACGCTGCTCAACGGCGTCGATCCGCCGCTTGCCGGGCCTGCGCCTTTTGATGTCGCCACGCTAAAACGCATCGCGCGCGCCTGGATGGACGACATGCACGACTACTGCAACGTCTCGGGCTATCTCGATCAACTGAGCGAGGCCCAGACGCGCTATATGCACGATCTGCGCCACTTTCGCCGCGACCGGCCTTGGCTGCGCCACAACCTCGGCCCCCGCGACCGTTTCGACTACCAAAGCCCGGTCGAGGGCACCACACTCTACCGCGCCCTGCGCCACGGGCCGGACGGCAGCCAGGTGTTCGCCCTCACCCACATGGAGGGCCTACCCGTCGAGATCGATCCGACCACCCTGCCCATCGAAGGGCTCGAAGGCGGGGACTGGCATCTGGCGCTGCGCTCGCCCGGCATCGGTTCGGATTATCTGGGCGGCCCACTGGCCATGCGCGACGGCTTTGCCCTCGTGTTTACCCGGGGCAGTGCATAAGCCACTCGTCCCCGCATCGCCCTACATTGGCGGTCAAGAACAAACACAACGGGAGGACCGCGATGTCTTACACCGACAAGGGCGTGCTTGCGCGCCAGAGTATGGCTTTTGTGCTGGCGGGTGGACGCGGCTCGCGGCTCAAGGAACTGACCGATCGGCGCGCCAAACCGGCGGTCTACTTCGGCGGCAAGGCGCGGATTGTCGATTTTGCGCTCTCCAATGCGCTCAACTCCGGGATCCGGCGCATCGGGGTTGCGACGCAGTACAAAGCGCACTCGCTAATCCGCCATCTTCAGCGCGGCTGGGGCTTTCTCTCGCCAGGGCGTAACGAAGGCCTCGACATCCTACCCGCCTCCCAGCGCGTCAACGAGCGCAACTGGTATCTGGGCACCGCCGATGCCGTCCACCAGAACGCCGACATCATCGAGGGCTATGCGCCGGAGTATCTGATCATCCTGGCGGGCGATCACGTCTACAAGCAGGACTACTCGGTGATGCTGGCAGCCCATGTCGAGAGCGGCGCCGATGTCACGGTGGGCTGTGTTGAGGTGGCGCGCGCGGAGGCGTCGGCCTTTGGGGTGATGGAGGTGGACGAGAACGGGCGCATCGTGGCCTTTGTCGAAAAACCCGCCGATCCGCCCGCCATGCCGGGCAAGCCCGAGCGGGCGCTGGCCTCCATGGGGATCTACGTCTTTCGCACCCGGTTTCTGCTCGATCTTCTAGCCGAGGATGCCGAGGACAGCGCCTCTGAGCATGATTTCGGCAAAGACCTGATCCCGCGTCTGGTGCGCGAGGGCCATGTCCAAGCGCACAGCTTCTCCGACAGTTGCGTGCTGACCGGCGGCGAAAGTGTGCCCTATTGGCGCGATGTCGGCACCATCGACAGCTTCTGGCAAGCCAACATCGATCTGACCGAGTTTGACCCGCCGCTCGACATCTACACCAACGAATGGCCGATCTGGACCTATTCCGAACTCACCCCACCCGCCAAATTCGTCCACGATGAAGAGGGGCGGCGCGGCCATGCGACGTCCTCGCTGGTCTCGGGCGGGTGTATCGTCTCGGGGGCTGCGGTCGATCAGAGCCTGCTGTTCACTGGTGTCCATTGCCACTCCTACGCCACGCTCGATGGCGTGGTCGCGCTGCCCTATGCCAAGATCAACCGCCATGCCCGTCTCAAGCGCGTCGTGCTCGATCGCGGGGTCGAGATCCCGCCTGGCATGGTCATCGGCGAGGATGCCCAGGCCGATGCCGCCCGCTTTCGCGTCTCCGATGGTGGGGTGACGCTGGTGACGCAGCGCATGCTCGATGCGCTCGATGCCTGAGCCTGGCCCATGGCGTTGAAGGTTCTCTCCGTTGCGTCCGAGTGTACGCCGCTGATCAAGACCGGTGGCTTGGCCGATGTGGTTGGCGCGCTGCCTGGGGCGTTGGCCAAGGCTGGCGTCGAGATGCGGGTGATGCTGCCGGCCTATCCTGGCCTAGCTGAGCGGTTGAGCGGGCGGCGGCGTTTGGGCCTTGATCTCGGCAAAGGCGAGAGCGCTGCCGTGATCCAGGGCAAGGCTGAGGGGCTCACGCTCTATCTGGTCGAGGCCCCGCAATATTTTGAGCGCGAGGGCAATCCCTACACCGGCCCTGAGGGGCGCGACTGGCCCGATAATGCCGAGCGTTTTGCTTATTTCGCCCGTGTCGCGGCGGCGGCGGCGCGCCAGGGGCTCGGGCGCTGGCACCCGGCAGCAGTCCACGCCCACGACTGGCAGGCAGCCCTTGTCCCGGTCTGGCGCGAGGAGGAGGGCGGCGGCCCGCCGGTCCTGCTCACCATCCACAACATCGCTTTCCAAGGGCTCTATGCCCCCGCCATGCTGGAGCGTCTCGGCCTCTCGCAGCGTTGGAATACCATCGAGGGCATGGAGTTTCACGGCCGCATCGGCTTTCTCAAGGGCGGGCTCGCCCTGGCCGAGCGCCTCTCCACCGTCAGCCCCACCTATGCGCGTGAGCTGATGACACCGGCCTTTGGCATGGGGCTCGACGGGCTGTTGCGCCACCGCGCGGAGGTGTTCAGCGGCATCCTCAACGGTATCGACCTCGACGCCTGGAACCCCTCGGACGACCCAGCGCTGGCCGCGCGTTTTAGTGCTGCCAAACCCACCCCCCGCACCAAGAACCGCCGGGCACTGGAAGCGCGCTTTCGCCTCGACCCGGCGCCACACGCGCCGCTCTTTATCGTCGTCAGCCGCATGACGCGCCAGAAGGGGCTCGATTTGCTGCTGGGTGCCGTGCCGGAGTTGGTGGGGCAGGGCGCGCGTCTGGCTGTCCTCGGCAGTGGTGAGCCCGATCTAGAGCAGGGCTTTGCCGAGGCCGCGCGCACCCATGCCGGGCGCGTCGGCGTGGTGATCGGCTATGACGAGGCGCTCTCGCACCTGATGCAGGGCGGCGGTGATGCCATCCTGATCCCCTCGCGCTTTGAGCCCTGTGGGCTGACCCAACTCTATGGCCTGCGCTATGGCTGTTTGCCTGTCGCCGCGCGCACTGGCGGGTTGGCCGATACCATCGTCGAGGCCAATGTGGCAGCGCTTCGCGCAGGCGTTGCAACCGGGGTCTTGCATGCCCCCGACGACGCCGATGCGCTGACCGACGCCATCACCAAGACCATCGCCCTTCACGCCGAACCAGGACGCTGGAAGACCATGCGCGCCCAAGCCATGGCGCAATCGGTCGGATGGGAGCGCTCCGCCGCCGAGTACGCCGCTCTCTACCGTGAGATGGTTACGGACCGCGCCGGATGAACGACTGGACCAGCCGCCTCTCCGAGGGCCGTGGCACCGCCCTCGGCGTGCTCTGCGACGATGACGGCGCCGAGGTCGCGGTGTTCTCCGAGCATGCCGAGCGCATCGAGCTGTGCCTCTTCGACGAGCGCGCGCGCGAGACCCGCCTGACGCTGCCAGGGCGTACCGGTGCT
>JBCDHK010000307.1:0-4819 GCA_038750185.1 Pseudomonadota bacterium | reverse complement strand
GTTGGTTACTTTGTACCGGGCGCGGAGGATCTTGTCGCGATGGGGCTCATGAAACTTAAAGGGCATGTCCAAAGCCTACCCAATCGCCAAAATCTCCGCCACCACTGATCCGTGCACCAAGCCCAACCCACACCCCCGACAGCTTGGCACCGCTGGTCACCAGCCTGCGCACGCTCGGCCTCTTGCAAAACCTGGCCGGGCTGCGCGACGCGGAGGCCCCCGAGACGGTCTGGATCGTCGCCGGTGGCAGACGCTTGGCCGCGCTCCAGGCCATCGCCGCCGCGGACGGGCGTGACCCGGCCGAGATCCTGGTGCCGGTGCGCCTGACCGAGGACGAAGCCGAGGCGCGCGCCTGGGCGGGTGCCGAGAACCTCGTGCGCACGCGCCTGCACCCGGCTGAGGAGATCCGTGCCTATGGCCGGATGGCCAGGGGCGGATCGACGCTGCCCGAGATCGCCCTGGCCTTCGGGCTGAGCGAACGCCATGTCCGCGGGCGCCTCAAACTCGCCGGCCTGCCAGAGCCGGTGCTGGAGGCCCTGGCGACTGACACCATCACGCTGGAGACCGCCCAGGCCTATGCACTTGGGGCCGATCCCGACCGGGTGCTGGCGGTGTTCGGCGAGATGCAGAGCGCCCATGCCAACGACCGCTACCGCATCCGCGCCCGGCTCTCGGAACACAAGGTCCGCCTCACCGACAGCCTGTCGGTCTTTGTCGGGCGCGCGGCCTATGAGGCGGCCGGCGGGGCCGTCACCGAGGATCTGTTCGGCGAAGACGTCTGGCTCGATGATCGCGCGCTCCTGGAGGAGTTGGCCGGGACCAAGCTCGTGGCCTTGGCCGAGGAGCTGCGCGCCGAGGGCTGGGCCTGGGTCTCCACCAGCCTGGAGCGGCTCGACTACAATGCGCTCTCGGCCCATGGGCGGGTCTATCCGGCCCCGGTCGAGGCCGGCGACGAAGAGGCTGCGCGCTACGACGCACTCGCCGAGTTGATCGAGGCCGGTGCTGCCTCCGGGGCGGACGAGGCCGAGTTTGAGGCCCTGGCCGCGCGCTTGGATGCCGAGCTCTACAGCCCAGAGCAAATGGCCCAGGCCGGGGCGATCTTGGCGCTCGGTCACGGTGGCCAGGTCCGGATCGAGCGCGGCTTGATCGAGCCTGAGGCAATTGGTGCTGCGATCGAGGCCGGGCTGGTCGAGGCAGCACGCTATCCCAAGATCGCCGAGCAGATCGCCAAGGCGGCCGCCGCGGCAGGCGAGGATGCCGAGGAGGCAGCGGAGGCCGCACCCGAGGCGCCCGAGCCCGCGGGGCAGGCCTACTCCATGGCCCTGGCCGAGGACCTGGGCGTGGTGCGCACGGCGGCGCTGCAGTCGGCGCTCCTGGCCCAGCCCGATCTGGTGCTCGATCTGCTGGGCTTTGTCCTGACCACGCCGCTCTACCACGGCACCGGCATCGGGCTCAGTACCGATCCGGCCGCCAACACCACCGACCGCGATCCCGGGATTGTCCTGCCCGAGGCACTTGCCAGAGACTGGGCGCGTCCCCTCGGTGGTGAGGCGGTGGCAGAGGCCTTTGCCCGGTTCCGCACGCTGAAGAAGCGCGACCGGGACCGGGCCCGCACCGAGGCGGTCGCACGCCTGGTCTCGATCGGGCTGAACGATGCCAAGGCCAATCCGTTCTGCGAGGCCCTGGCCGAGGCGGCTGGGCTCGATGCCCATCTCCGCCCGACCTGGGTGCCGAGTGAGGCTTTCCTCACGCGGCTCAAGAAGGGCCAGTTGCTGGCGATCCACGCCTGGGTGATGCGCGATGCCGAGGCCAGCCGGCGGCTGGAGAAGCAGCCCAAGAAAGACATCGCCACGTGGCTTGGCCTGATCTTGGCCGTCGATGACAAGGGGCCGCGGCTCAGCCCAGCCCAGGAGGCCCGGGCGCGCGCCTGGGTGCCCGAGGGCCTGATGACCGAGCGCGGCAAGGCGGCTCTCATCGAAGCGGTCGAACGCGGAGACGACGGCGAGGAGGCCGATGATGGCGCGGCTGAGGCTGAGAGCGGCCCACAGGTCACCGGCGAGCCGGACACCGTCTGAGACCGGCCCACTCGCAACCGGCGGCCTGATCGAAAGCCGCCGGTAAACCCCCTCACCGCCTCTTTCCACACATCCACACCGGCGTGGCGCACTGCACAGGCGCGCCGCCATTCCAGCCGGTGCACTTCATGAGGAACGCCATGGCTCAAGAACGCGACCGCGTCGAGATCGAAGGCGCCACCCTGGTGCTCGTCGAGGGCGACGGCCTGTGGGTCCAGCGCTACGCCAGCCAGCCTGAAGTGCCGCGTGTCGTGCTCGGCCCCCTGGCCGGGCTGATCGGCGCGCGCCTCGGCGATCATTCCCGCCGCGAGATCCTGGTGCTGCTCCGCTGGGGCATGGCCCACCAGGATGTCGAGACCCTGGCCGAGCAGTTGCGCCGCTTCGGCCTCACTGCCTTGGGGAGTACCCCACTTGTCACCGATGCGCTCAGCTACCTGCTCGCCCTGCTCACGCTCGGCCGGGAGGATCTCTGCGAGGACGCGCTCGGCGTCCTGGCCAGCCGGATCGCCGAGCAGGCGCGCCTGTGCCAGGAGGAGAGCCCATGAGTGCGCCCGAGAACGCGCCCGAGTGTGTTCATGTGCTGACCATCTGCCACCGCGAAGGCGCCACCGTCTCAGTGCACAGCACCCGCGCCGGGGCCGAGGCGGCACTGGCTGCTTACGTCGCCGAGCAATGGCCGATGGAGATGCCGCCGGAACGGATGGACGAGCCACCGGATATCGAGCAGTATTTCCGCCATATGGAAGACAAGGCCGAGGCCGAGGAGCACTGGATCGCCACAACCCGGATCGAGGAGTGAGACCCATGGCCGACACCGTCGCGATGCGGGCTTCGGCGCGTGGCCTGACCCACCGCCTTGGCGGCCGCTGGTATGGCGCGCGCGGCAAGGCGGCCTGTCCGGTGTGTCAGCCCGAGCGCCGCCCCGATCAGGATGCCTTGTCGCTCGGCCAAGATGGCTACCGGCTGCTGCTCTACTGCCACAAGAGCGGCTGCCGCTACCACGACATCCTGGCGGCGGCCGGCATCGAGGCCGAGCGGACACCGCCGCTCAGCGAAACCGAGCGCGCCGCACTCCACCGTCAGCGCCACGCGGCCCACGAGGCCGGTATCGCCGCTGCCCGGGCAATCTGGGAGGCGTCCGAGCCCTTGGCCGGTAGTCTGGCCGAGCGCTACCTGCGTGCGCGCGCCATCGCGGTGGCGCGACCGCTGTCGCTGCGCTTCCATCCGCGCTGTCCCCTTGGCTCGGCTGCGCAGTGCCCGGCCATGGTCGGGGCCATTGTCGCCGAGGGGGGCGGGCTGATCGGCGTCCAGCGCACGTTCCTGGCCGAACCTGGGCGGAAAGCCGGGCTGGCGCAGCCCAAGCTGACGCTGGGGTCCATGGCCGGGGGCGCGGTCAGGCTCTCGGCCGGGCAGGGGCCGCTGGTGGTGGCCGAGGGCATCGAGACCGCGCTCTCGGTCCTGGAGCGGCTGGCCGGTGAGGCGCCCCGGGTCTGGGCAGCGCTCTCGGCTGGCGTGCAGCTGCGGCCCAAACCGAAGCCCGGCCAAGCCCAGCACCCGCCGCGGCGACCGATGGCCGGAATGGCCGGGCTGCACCTGCCGCCGCTCGACGGCAGCGCCTCCGATACCCTGATCGTCGCCTCGGACAACGATGCTGTGGGCCGCAAGGGTGCGGCGCTCCTGATCGCGCGGGCCGAGGCGCTCGGCTGGCACGCGCAGATCCAGGCCCCGCCCGAGGGCCACAAGGATTGGAACGAGGCCGCCCATGCGCTCGTCGACGAGCACGACGTCTGAGATGTGCGGACGCTTCGCCCTCGGCACGCCCGACCCCGCTGCTTGGTCCGAGTGGCTCGGCCTCGCCGCCGAGCAGCCCTGGCCTGAGCCCAGTTGGAACGTGGCCCCGACCCACGCGGTGGCGATCGTGGGCCTGGGCCCGCGCGGCCGCTCGCTCAGGCTGGCGCGCTGGGGTCTGGTGCCGCCCTGGTGGCAGAAGCCGCTCGCCGCGATGAAGGCCACCACCTTCAACGCCCGCTCCGAGGAGGCCTGGCAAAAGCCGATGTTCCGCGAGGCTTGGGCGCGCCGCCGCGGCGCCGGACACTGCCTGATCCCAGCACTCGGCTACTTTGAGTGGTCTGGCGGCAAGGGCGCCAAACAGGCGTGGTTCGTCGGCCTCGACGGCAATGCCCCGGGGGTGTGCTTTGCCGGGCTCTGGGCGCTGACGCGCCTGCCCGGTGTTCCCGAGCCGCTGCTATCCTGCACGATCCTGACCTGTCCGGCCGGGCCTGCGACAGCGGCGATCCACCCGCGCACGCCGGTGATGCTGGCCGAGAGCGAGCACGCCCGCTGGCTCTCGCCGGACCCGGAGGACGACTGCGCCGATCTGATGCGCGCCCCGCCCGACGATCGCCTGCGCCTCTGGCCGGTCTCGCCGCGGGTCGGGCGGGTGGCGGAGAACGATGCCGCCTTGATCGAGCCTGTCGCAGAGGCCCCCTGAGCCCCGCGGAACTGGCGCGCCGAGGCGGGTGGCAGGGCCCTCACAAGGAAAGCTCGGATGGTCTCCGATTGCCCCGAGGCGGGGCATGGAGAAAGGAGAGCATCCATGGGTGAAGGACTGTTTTACCATTCGAATGGCCACACGGCTTTGGCATGACCGGAACCTCGATCCCGCTCCGCGCCTTCGCGCCCACGGGTCGGCCCATTGTCGCCACCGTCGACTGGACGCCCTCGACCCCGGAGATCGACCGGCG
>JBCDHK010000306.1:0-4854 GCA_038750185.1 Pseudomonadota bacterium | reverse complement strand
CGCTATCTCGCGCGCGAGAGACCGCTGAAACTCTGGCCCGCGGGCGCACTGTGGCCCTCGATGCACGGCTGGTCGAGCGCTCCTGGGGTACTTGGGAGGGTCAGCGCGCCGCCGATCTGGCAGCCGACCCCAAGGCAGGCTTTGTCCCGACCCACCGTCTGACCGGCGAGGCCCGCGCGCCAGGCGGCGAAAGCGAAACCGAGGTCTTGAGGCGTCTCGCGCCCTTCCTGGCCGAGCGGGCCGGACGCGGCCCAGCCGTCATCGTCACCCACAAAGCGGTGATGCGCGCCGTCCTCGCCGCCGCGGGCGCCCCGCTTTGCGAGGATGGCGCGGTCTCGATCCGCCGCGCTCGGCTCTATCCACTAAGCCTCGCGCCCGACGGCACGCCCAGCGCGCCGCAAGCGCCAGTCCGGCTGGTACCGCGCCCATGAGAGCGGCGTTTTTGGTCTCGCACCTGAGCGGCAGCGGCCATCTGGTGCGCACCCTGGCCCTGGCGCGCGCGTTGGCCGCGCTGGATGTGGCGGTGACGGTGCTCTCTGGCGGGCGCCCCTTGGACCATCTCGACACCGAGGGGGTCGAACTGGTGCAACTGCCCCCGCTCAGCGTGCAGGACTTCGACTACACCACACTGCGCGATCCGACCGGGGCGCCAGCCGATGCGCCCTATCTGGCGGCCCGGCGAGAGCGCATCCTCACCACGCTGCACGCCTTTGCGCCGGATGTGCTGGTGACGGAGACCTATCCCTTCGGGCGCCGCCGTCTTGGTGCCGAATTCGAAGCGGCCATCACCGCGGTGCCAACGGCCCAGATCATCGCCTCGGCACGCGATATCCCCGAGCCGACCGATGCACGCCGGCGCGCCGAGGCGGCTGGGCGTCTTTGCCAGCACTACGCCGGGGTGCTCGTCCACGGCGAGGCGGAGTTCCTGACACTCGATGCGCATTGGCCGCTGCCTGAAGACCTGCGCACGCCAATCCTGTATACAGGCTATATCGGCGTGCCCGATCTGCCCGAGACTGAGCGTTCCGACACGATCTTGGTAGCTGGTGGAGCCGGACCCGCTGGTGCCGCCCTCTTACAAAACGCGGCCCTGGCAGCACGCCTCAGCCAACGGCCCTGGCATCTGCTCGCACCCAAGACCACCCCGGCGCCGCCACCCGCGCCCAATCTGCGCATCGAGCCGCCCCGGCGCGACTACCCTGCCCTCCTGGCACGCGCGGCCTGTTCGCTGAGTTTGGCCGGCTACAACACCGTCATGGACCTGGCCGCGTGTCGCACACCAGCCGTCGTAGTGCCCTTCGCCGGCCACGGCGAGCGCGAGCAGGCGATCCGCGCAGCCCGTCTGGCCACCCTGCCCGGCTTCACCGTGCTCTCTGAGGCCGAGGCGACCCCCGAGCGCCTTGCCGCTGCCGCCGAGGCCGCAGCCCGCGCCCCTGCACGCCCTGCCTGGCCCTTCCCACGTGACGGCGCCGCGCGGGCTGCCACGGCCATCCTGGACCTCGCCAAAGCCAAGGCCCTGCCATGAAACGCCGCCTGCACGATGTTACGGCCCACACCGAGCGCCTGCGCGCCATTACCGAGGCCGTGCGGATCGATCTGCGCTATCTCCATGACGACCAAACCCGCGCGCATGTGGTCGAGGCCACGGCAGGCTGCCGGAGGATCCTCGATGTGGGGGCGGGGATGCGCGGTCATCTGGGCGCCCTGGCCGGACGGGTGGAGACGTTGGATCTCAATGACTTCGGCGAGTATCCTGATATCTTAGGCGATGTCTGCGCCCCCTTCCCCGAAGAGATGCACGCCCGCTATGACGCCGTGATCGCACTGGCGATCCTGGAGCACGTCTACGACCCGCCCGCAGCCATCGCCAACTTTGCCCGGCTGCTGCGCCCTGGCGGGCAGTTGTTTCTCTATGTGCCCTGGATCTGGCGCTACCACGGCCCGCCCGATCTGTCGTTTCAAGACTACCAGCGCTTCTCGCGCGATGGGCTGGCTTATCTGCTGCGCGACTGGCAAGACGTCACGCTCTATCCGCTGCGCGGCAAGTACTCGGCCATGCTCAACCTGATGAAGTGGTGGAAGAAGGGCGTCGAGGCCCGCCTTGGCGGGCGCGCTGGGCGCCTACTCGATGCACGCTGCTCGGATTGGCGCAACACGGTGCAGGCCTCGGGGTTTTTCGTCGAGGCGCAAAGGCCCTGAGGGGGCGCTACTCAGCCCCCGCGCCGCCCACCGTCAAGCCATCGATGAGGAGGGTCGGCTGACCAACGCCGACGGGCACGCCCTGGCCGTTCTTGCCGCAAGTGCCGATGCCGGGGTCCATGGCCAGGTCGGAGCCGACGGCGCGGATTTGGCGCAGCGCCGTCGCCCCGTCGCCGATCAGTGTCGCGCCCTTGACCGGGTGGAGCACGCGACCGTTTTTCACGCGATACGCCTCGGTGCAGGAGAACACGAACTTGCCGTTGGCGATATCGACTTGGCCCCCGCCAAAGCCAGTGGCATAGATGCCGTCCTTGACCTCGGCCACGATGCTCTCGGGATCGGCGGTGCCGCCTAGCATGATGGTGTTGGTCATGCGCGGCATCGGGATATGGGCAAACGACTGGCGCCGTCCGTTGCCTGTCGGCGTGTGGCCCATGAGGCGCGCGTTTTGGCGGTCTTGCATGTAGGCGACCAGTACGCCGTCCTCGATCAGCGTGGTGCGGTTGGTCGGCGTGCCCTCATCGTCGATGCTGAGCGAGCCGCGCCGGTCGGGGATGGTGCCGTCGTCGACCACGGTCACGCCTTTGGCGGCGACCTCCTTGCCCATCAGTTCGGTAAAGGCCGAGGAGCCCTTGCGGTTGAAATCGCCCTCCAGGCCATGGCCCACCGCCTCGTGGAGGAGGATGCCGGGCCAGCCGGGGCCGAGCGCGACTTCCATCACGCCGCCCGGCGCATCCTCGGCGTCGAGATTGACGAGCGCCACGCGCAGTGCCTCGTCGGCCATGGTGCGCCAGTTGTCTTCGGCCAGGAGGGGGGCGAGCGCGTGGCGCCCACCGCCGCCATAGGTGCCGGTATCGCGTCGGCCGTCCTTCTCGACGATCACCGAAATGTTGAGGCGGGCCATGGGGCGGTGGTCGGTGAGGCGCAGGCCCTCGGGGCGCAGGATCTCGACCTCCTGCACCGAGGCGACCAGCGACACCGAAACCTGGACGACGCGGGGATCCTTGGCACGCAGATAAGCGTCGATCTCCTTCAAAAGCGCGATCTTGGCGCCCATCGCGCCCTCGGCCACCGGATCGAGCGCGCCGTAGAGGCGGCGGTTGGTGCCAGGCGGCGGCGGAGCCAGCGTGCCCCCGCCCTGGCGCGCGGCGAGGCGGGCGGTCTCGGCCGCGCGCAAGAGCGCCTGTTCGCTCAATTCGGTCGCATGGGCATAGCCCGCCGCAGCCCCGCAAACCGCGCGCAGGCCAAAACCCTCGGCGCCGTCGTAACTGGCGGTGCGCAGACGGCCATCGTCAAAGCCCAGCACCTCGGAGCGGCGGCGCTCCAGGAATAGTTCGCCGTCATCAGCCCCCGCCACCGCCGCGCGCAGCGTTCTGAGGGCTGCGGCCTCGTCCAGATCGGTCTCGAACGGGCGAAAGGGGGCGGGTGTGTCCATGGATGTCTCCTGAGCCTCTCACGGTGCGAGGCATTGTCGCAGTGCGGCATAAACGGCGGCAAGGGCGGCGTCATGCCGCGCTGGGCGTGCTTGCTCCGCTCCGCCCTAGAAGTGATATGTTCGAGACGAAAAGGCAAATGCTCGCGCTCTCGCGTTGCTCTAGCAAGATAGGACTATTCGCGCCATGCTCACCCGTCTTCTCACCCTTGCCGCTCTTACGCTTGCGCCGGGCCTGGTCCTGGCTCAGGAGCAGGAGTGGGTGGCCGGAAAGCCCGTGCCCGCCGGCACCAGCCTGCAACGCCCAGTGACGCCGGTCATGGAGGATCTGGTCTGGCTCGACAATATGCTGCTGGTGATCATCACGATCATCACGCTGTTTGTGCTGGGTCTGTTGGTCTATGTGGTGTTGCGCTTCAATCGCAAAGCCAATCCGACGCCCGCCACCTTCACCCACAACGCCAAGCTCGAAGTGGTGTGGACGGCGGTGCCGGTCTTGATCCTGGTGGTGATTGCGATCCCGTCGTTGCGCCTGCTCGACAAGCAGTTGGTGATCCCCGAGCCGGAACTGACCATCAAGGCAACCGGGTATCAGTGGTTTTGGGGGTATGAGTATCCCGATCATGGCGTTGTGTTCGACGCTTATCCGGTGGGCTTTTACGCCTCTGACGAAGAAGAGCGCACGCAGGAACTGGCGGACTACGGCTACTCGCGTGACGAATACCTGCTCGCCACCGATAACCGCTTGGTGGTACCTGTCGACACCAACGTGCAACTGCTCATCACCGGCGCCGACGTCATCCACAACTGGGCCATGCCTTCCTTTGGCATCAAGACCGATGCCATCCCGGGGCGCGTCAACGAGAGCTGGTTTCGCGTGACCGAGGTCGGCACCTACTTCGGCCAGTGCTCCGAGCTCTGCGGCATCAACCACGCCTACATGCCGATCACCGTCGAAGTAGTATCTAAAGAGGACTATCAGATCTGGCTCGACGAGCAGATCGCCAAAGCCGAAGGCCGCACCGACGTCGCCACCACCGACTAACGCGCCCTTACGAGATCGAGCCAAGCGTGCGTGTGCGAGGGGGCTGAGGCCCGCCATCGCCGCGCGCAAGCCCTCGCCAGCTAGAAGATCCCAGCCAAGAGATCATCGTGACCGACGCCACCAACCAAGCCCACGCCCTTCCCGCCGAGCCGCGCTTTGGCGATTACTTTGCGCTGAT
>JBCDHK010000305.1:0-4867 GCA_038750185.1 Pseudomonadota bacterium | reverse complement strand
GGGGCCGAGATCGAGGCGGGCCAGTTCCTCGCGCACCAAGGCGCGCACGTCCGAGGGGGCGAGGGTGGCAAGCTCGTCCAGGATGGCTTGCTGTTCGAGGGTGGGTTTGGGGCCAAACCAGGCGAAGACGCCCTTGACGGCGGCACCCCCGAAGGCGCGTCCCGCCATGGCCGCAAGCCCGCCGCCCGGGACGACGGCTGCCAGGAGTTCGAGCGCGAAGCCTTTGCCCGCCTCCTTAAGAAAGCCCCTGACGTTGTTCGAGAGACGCACTGCGTCCATGCCAGCCTCCTTAGCCACGCGCACCAGGGGAGGACCATGGCACGAAACGCGCCGCATTGGTATCGCCTGGCGACGCTTGCCATGGCGGCGCGAGAGCCTGCTTGGTGGGCGCAGGGTGCCTCCTTCCACGGCACGGAATGGGCCGGGTGCCTTTTCCTGCCGCGTGCGGCCATATCGGTTTATGCTCAGCCCGATTGTACGCCCACGGAGTTGCCCCATGCGCCTTGCCCTTTTGCCCGCTGTTTTCGCCGCACTGCTCGGTCTGCAAGCCGGCGCGCAGGAACTCGACGCGACGTTCAAGCCCATCGCCCAGACCTTCGCCCAGCGCCTCGCCGCACAGGATACCGGTGGCCCGACGGCGCCGTCCCTGGTGTCGGTCTATCTGCCGCGCCCGCGCAGTCCCTACGGCGTGGCGTGCGAGCCGCTCGCAGGGACGCTGCGCCGGGCCTTGCGCAACGCGCTGACCCCCGAGCTTGACAGAGCCAATCGCGACAACATCCGCCTTATCGAGGATCAGGCCCTCGACGACAACGAACTCGTGCTCGCTCTCACCTGGGCGCGCTTTGACGACCGCTTAGAAGTCTCGGCGGCCTATGGCCAGATCTCGGGGGATCGATTGTTCAGTACGGGCTTGCGCAGCGTGTCGGTGCCCCTCGACATCCTACCGCCCAGCACGAGTGGCTGTCTGCGCCCTCTGGAGCACAACACGGGCGAACTCCGTCAGAAGGCCGAAATGACCATCGATCTGCGCCGCGACATTGGTGGTGCCGGCCCGCGAGGACGGGTGCGGTTTCTCGATCCTGGCACCGAGTTTTACCTGATCGGCTGGCTTGGCGGGTCTGGGTCTGAGATCGCGGTGGTCGAGTTGTTGAGCGATGATCCGCTAGAGGAGAACCTCGGTTATGCGCGGCTGGCGCGCCCAGAAACACTGCCCAAACCAAGGCCCCGGCGAGGCACCCAAGTTGCCGTCGGGCTTGAGCCAGAGCCCAAGCCTGGCGCCAGCAACTACCCCGATCTGTCGCGCTTTCGCGATCCGCTCAAGGGCGGTGGTCGAGGCCCTGAGATGGTGGTGATCCCTTCCGGGCGATATGTTAGGGGGGCGCCCGATGATGAGAGCGGCGCACAGGATGACGAACGGCCGCAGCGGCGGGTCACAATCCGGCGCTTTGCCCTGTCGCGCACTGAGATCACGTTCGATCAATGGACTGAGTGCGTCCTCGACGGGTATTGCCAATCCAACCCGGCTCCGAGTGACCAGGGCTGGGGCGCTGGAGGGCACCCTGTAATCAATGTCTCCTACAGCGACATTGTCGGTGAGAGAGGTTTCCTCGACTGGATCAACTCCGGTGTCGAGGGTTCACCCTACCGTTTGCCGTCAGAGGCAGAGTGGGAGTATGCCGTGCGCGCCAACAGGAACGGCGGGGGCAAGGAGCCGCCGTTTCACTTTGGCAACACAATTTCGATTGACCAGGCGAATTACAACGACAACCGCACCTTTAGCTCTGGGCGCACGCTGCCGGTGCACTTCAGACCCTCGGCGGAGAACGCTTGGGGCCTGCGGCATATGCATGGTAACGTCAGAGAATGGGTGCAAGATTGCTGGCACGGCAACTATCAGAACGCACCGCAGGACGGCAGTGCTTGGATGGCGGAGGATGGAGGTAACTGTAAACGGGCTGTCCTGCGCGGCGGCTCGTGGAGTGACTTTCCAACGAGCCTGCGTTCGGCACACCGCAACTGGAGCTGGCGCATCAATCGAAGCAGTAGACTCGGTTTTCGCTTGGCCCGGGCGCTTCCCGATTGACGCTTGCAGTGCGCGGACAGCAGCTTCCACCCTCAAAGCCAGCATAGCCCGATCCGCTGTTGCCGGAGCGGGTTGCATCGGACTTGAGACTGCCAAGCCCACTCTCCCACGTTGCGGAACGCCGTCTACGCCTTTTCCTGCCGCCTACGGCCATATCGGTTTATGCTTTGCCCAACCGTCCGCCCACGGAGTTGCTCGCCATGCGCCTTGCCGTTTTGCCTGCCGTCCTCGCTGCGCTGCTCTGCCTCAAGGCCGAGGCGCAGGAACTCGACGCGACGTTCAAGCCCATCGCCGAGGCTTTTGCCAGGGATTTGGCCAATCGGGGGATAGGCAGCTCTGACGCGAAAACCCGTGTGCCGGTCTATCTGCCGCCGGCGCGGAGCCCCTACGGTGTGGCGTGCGAGCCGCTTGGCGGGACGTTGCGTCGGGCGCTGGGAAACGCGCTGACCCCCGCGCTTGCCTTGGCCCAACGCAATAAGGTCGAGATCCTCCAGCGCCAGGCCCTTGAGGACGGCGCCCTTGCCCTCTCGCTGATCTGGACGCGCTACGACGAGCGCATCGAAGTCTCGGCGGCCTATGGCCGGATCCGGGGGAAGCGCTTGCCCGAGGCGGGGTTGCGCAGCGTGTCGGTCCCCCTCGACGCGCTGCCGCCTGGCTCGCGCGGGTGCCTGAGGCCGTTGGAAGCCAACACGGACGATCTGTTCCGCCAGGCTGAGCGGACCTTCGAATTGCGCCGCGACATCGGCGGTGCCGGGCCGTTGGGCCGGATTGTTCTGGTGCGCTCTGGCAGTGAGTATCTCCTCCACGGTTGGCTTGGTGGGCCTGGGCCTGAGATTGCGGTGGTCGAGTTGCTGAGCGACAATCGGCTGGAGGAAACCCTCGGCTATGCCCGGCTGGCGCGCCGCGAAGCGGTGGCTGAGCCTGGCGATGTGCCGCCAGCGCCCAAACCCAAGCCAGACATCCAAGTTGCCGTCGGGCTTGAGCCCGAGCCCGACACCGAGCGCTACCCTGATCTGTCGGTGTTTCGTGACCCGTTGGCGCGCGGCGGCCAAGGCCCGCAGATGGTGGTGGTTCCATCGGGGCGGCTTTGGATGGGCTCGCCGAGGAACGAAGAAGGACGGGATGACGATGAAGGCCCGCAACGGCAAGTGACGATCCAACGCTTTGCCCTTTCGCGCATGGAAGTGACCGTGGGCGACTTCCGCAGGTTCGTCGAAGCCACCAGCCACAAGACCGAGGGAGGATGCTGGTTCTACACTGGCTCGAAGTGGGAGCGCGATGCCGAGCGCGATTGGACGGACCCCGGCTTTGCGTAGACCGATGCCCACCCTGTGGTATGCGTATCCTGGCAGGATGCCCAGGCTTATGCCAAATGGCTGAGCGCGCAGACTGGCCATACCTATCGTTTGCCCTCCGAGGCGGAGTGGGAGTACGCGGCCCGCGGCCTGCGCGACAGCCCACGCGATCCGCCCAGGTATTCCTGGGGCAACGAGGCGGAGGGCTGCGCCTATGCCAATGGCGCCGATCTGACCGGCAAGGACGAATATTCGAACTGGAGCAATATAGCGGACTGTCGGGATGGGCATGTTCACACGGCACCGGTTGGATCGTTCATCGCCAATGCGTTTCGGCTAAGCGACATGCACGGCAATGTCTGGGAATGGGTGCAGGACTGCTGGCATGACAGCTATCGTGGTGCCCCCTTGGATGGCCGTGCCTGGATGGCGGAGGACGGTGGCGATTGCGGGCAAGCCGTTCTGCGCGGCGGCTCGTGGTTCAGCGACCCGAGGTACCTGCGTTCGGCGTACCGCAGCAGGGGCTGGCGCGGCTACCGGAGCGGCAACGTCGGTTTTCGCCTGGCCCGGACGCTTCCCGACTGACCAGTCGGGAAGCTTACCTCCTACAACTTTACCCCTTTACCTCTTACAAAACTGCTGTCAGGGTGAAGTGACACACCGGCCAAGCGCCATGGCCTCGCGCGCAGCGCGAGATATTTTCCGGGAGGCATCCATCCATCTCCACTACCCATGCCAGCCGCGCCACCGGCCCTGCGCTCGACGCCATGTACCGCTTTTTGCTCTGGCTGATCCCAACGGTGGAGAAATTCCCGCGCACCCAGAAATTCCTGCTCGGCGACCGCATCCAAGCCACCGCCCTCGACGTGCTGGAGCGCCTGGCCGAAGTCACCTACACCCGCGAACGACGCCGCCTGCTCCACAGCGCCAACCTCGGGCTGCAAAAGCTACGCCTGCTGTTGCGCCTCGCCCATGACCTCCGCCACCTCGACCCGCGCCGCTACGAACACGCCGCCCGCCAGATCGACGAGATCGGGCGCCTCGTCGGCGGCTGGCTGAAGGCGGGCGATGGCGCGCCGAGGCGTGAGGCGCATTGACGAGCTGTTCGCCCAGATTGCCAGCTTCCCCGCCCTCATCACCGCCGCCAAACGCGCCGCCCGCGGCAAACGCCGCACGCCGGGGGCTAGCACCTTCCTGGCCGATCTGGAGCCCGCCTACCTCGCCCTGGAGCGCTCCCTTTAGAGCATGTTCCGATCAATTGGGATCAAGCGGCATGCTCTAAATATTTATTTTTGAGCGACTTCTTGATCATCAACCTGTGCAGGTTGGTTAGAAATCGCTCTAGGCACGCACCTGGCGCCCAGGCCCCTACACCGTCCTCAAGATCGACGATCCCAAACCACGCCGCATCTCCGCCGCCCCGTTTCGCGACCGGGTGGTCCACCACGCCTTCTGCGCCGTGGTCGAGCCGCTCTTCGAGCAGGGCTTC
>JBCDHK010000304.1:0-4867 GCA_038750185.1 Pseudomonadota bacterium | reverse complement strand
AGGGGCGCCTTCGAGATAGGCCCATTCGAGCCCGTCGATGGTCGCTGGATCGGCGACGACATACCAAGTCATCGGTGCGGCGAGACGCGGCTCCACCAGCAGGGAAAGTGCCGAAAAGGGATTGATTTGCGCTGTTTCATTGGCGGCCACCTCAGCGAGGGCCCTCTGCATTTCGGTTTCCAGATCGGGCGGGACCAGCACGAAGCGCGGGGCTACCTCAATCATTTGGCCGGATGCATCGGTCTGCCGACGCATCGAGGTGCGCGCCGCGTCGAGGGCCGCTTCGATGGTGGCAACCTGGGCGGCCTGGTTGCTGTGCCCTGCGGCGTCGAATACGGCGATGCCATCGGAGAGCAGCGGGTTCTCGACCAGCTTGGCGGTGAGCCGGGCATTCTCGAACGTGCGCGCCGCAACTCCCATGCGCCCGGAGACATCGGCAAAGGCGCCAACATCGTCGTTGATGAGCATTTGGCGCGAGACGGCGATGATCCGCCCAAAGGTCTCGACAGCGTAAAACTCCTCGCTCTCTTCGAGAGAACCTTGAGTGAACTCACCAGTTTCGCCCACCTTCTCCAAGGTCGGCCCCTGCGAGAGTTGGAGGCGGCGCTTGGCCCGGAAATCGCGGCTCATCGTTTGACGCGCAAGCTGGCGCACCCCAGAGGACGGCGTCTCGTAGGCAGCGCGCATCCCGCGGTTGACCGCATCTCCCAAGATGAGGGGGAAATCGGTTGCCGAGTGCAATGCGCGAGTGATGAGCGTTTCCGTCGAGGCACCCATGATCGACGCCCCAGAGCGACGCAGGCAATCGGCTGCGAGGTCACGCGTGGTCATACCAGCCCAGGGGCGGGCCTGCTCACTCAACTGATGCGCCGGTGCGGTGCGGGCGTAGAGCGCTTCGCCGGCACGCGTGGCGATGGCGTCCGGGGCTTCGTGCTCGATACCCACCTCGATGCGAGTGGTGGGCGTAGGCGTCGCGGCCTGCCGGGTGCGCATGGCCTCGAAGGCATCGGCGCGGGCAGCGTCGAGGGTGGCGGCGCGATCAATCTGATCGTCGGCCCAAGCACGGGTGAGGCCCGCGGTCGCGGCAATCGAGCGGATCGCGCGGTTGGTCTCGGCCCTGGTCTCGATGGTCGCTGGATTGGGCGTGCCGGTGACGGCCTCGATGACCTCGGTTTCGGGCTCCATGGTAACTCCTTGGCTTCGGAAATGAGCGCCGGGATCGGCGGCGACGGGGACGACGGAAACCTCGCGGGCCATCCAGCTTTCAGCGGTGCGCACGCGCTGCCCGCCTTCGCGGCTCTCGCGCCAGCGGGGGACGGAGTAGCCAACGCTCAGGCCCCGAACGGAGCCTGCGGCAATGTCAGACATGAGTGCGTCGGTCTCAGGGTTGGTGCGAAACCGCATCCGCACCACTAACCCCTCGGGGGCGATGCGGGCGTTTTCGATCACGCCGAGTTGGTGGGCCATGCTGGAGCGCTGATGGGCGTCGAGGACCGGGGCACCTTCGAGACGCGACAGATCGGCGGCGGCCAGGGGCAGGCGCTCGACGAAACCGGGACGAGGTACATCGGCGCCGGTGCTCACCACAGCCTCGACGGTGCGGGCCTCGGGGTCGAGCGTCGAGGGGCGCAGATTAGCAGCGCGGGTGCAGAAAATCATTCGGGCGCCTCTGGGGATGGCTCGCGGGCATCGGCGGCGATTTCGTCGTCGAGTTCGTCCATATCGCGACCACGCCCAGCCACGACTTCGCGGCGGGACTTGAAGCCAGCGGCGACGGCATCGGCTTCGGCCTGCACTTCTTTTTGCGGGTCAACCCACTGAAAGCCGGGGGCAATGAAGCGCACCGCGTAATAGTCCGAGAGGGCTGCGGGGTCGCTCGGAAGCTCGCCAGCCAGCGATTGCAGGTCGATCCAGCGGCGCCAGAGAGGGGCAAGGAACTGCGCGCGGATCAAGGTTGCCTGCAGCATCTCGATGCGGCGGCGATAGTCGATCAGGCCGAAGCGGGCGCTCGAATAATTCGTCGAGGAAAGATCGGCACTCAGTTGTTCATACATCAAGCCAGCACCAGCAGCGATTTCGCGGGCCTGAGACTTGAGGAATTCAGTGGGTTGCTGAAAGCCAGTGCCGGGGCTAGTAAAGCTCACCTCGCCCCCAACTGGCATACGGCGCATGCCACCTGGCTCAAGCGACAGGTCGATGCCGCCGTCGTTGCCAGGCTGCCCGAACGGTTGGCCAGCGCCGTCGGGGTCGCTGTAAAATCCAGTGAGCAGCGAGGACACCTTCAAATGCATCAGCATCGCGTCTTGGGCCGCGTCGTGATCGGCTAGCTTCAACAGCACAGGCGCCAGCCATGAGACCCCGCGCACCTGACCGGGAAAGAGCGGGTCGAAGATGTGGAAGACCTCACCGGCTGGGACGCGCACCGCCTCAAGGGCATTGGCGACGGTCAGCGGCAAATCGGTGCTGTAGGGCCGGATGTGGTAGGCAGCTACATCGCCGCCCGTATCGAACTCGACACCCGCGATGATCCGAGTCCCATTGCCAAGATCGCGGTGCAAGGCGGGGTCTAGCTGGTTGGGGTCCAACAGGTCCAGGCGCAGGCCATCGTTGCCGATCCGAAGCCGCACGACCGCCTCGCCATCGCGCACCAGAGCACGGGCCATCGGCGCCAGCACCGGGGCGACAACAGCCTCGAAGGCCATGCTCAGATCGCGGCGCACGGCTTCGTCGGGGTGCTGCGATTGCGCCTGCCAGCCCGCCCCCACGAGAGCGGCGACGTGGTGCTCAACGATGCGCCGGGCAAGAGCGTTGTTGGAGTAGGCGTAGCGCGCCCGCTGCATGATCGTCCCGCGCGCACCCAGCGTCGTGGTTGCAGGGGCCGGCATGGCGTAGCTGTCCGGCCAGCGACGCCCGCCGCCTGCCGCCTCGTAAGAGCGGCGGCGCTGGGGGCGGGCCATGCGGTCTATGAGGCGCGAGAGGGCGGTCATGCCTGGGCAACACCGAGATCAATTTCCGCCTTCTCGGCACGCTCGACGATCAAGCGCCAAACCTGCGAGACATTGACGGTGAAGAGACGAGAAACCCGTACCGGGCGACCGACAATCCGCTTGGAGGGCTGATGAGCACGAGCGATTACGCCCTCAAGAGGGGCAGCGAAAACATCGCTGGTAAGCTCGGACCCCGGCCCCTGATCGAAGACGACGCTGGCGAGATGGATATCGGGCGCAGTGCCGTTGCGATGCAGCCAATCGGGATGGGTGCGATGTATCTGAAACTCACCCTGGCGAACCAATCGACAAGCCGAGGCGAGCGCGCCAGCGCCGGGAAGGAGAGCCACCTCACCTCGACCGGCATTGCTGAGAACACGCTTGGCGACAAGCGTGTCCTCATCAAGCGGTCCGTCTTGATCGATGGCGGCGCGCAGGAGCGCCAGGCCGATACAATCCCACAAGCGGTGGGTTTTATGGCCCGAGGGCTGAGCGTCGTCGTCTACGGGAGGCTCACCCTCAAAGAGAGGGTAGAAATTCCTGCGTCTCAGTACGTTGAACCATTCCTGGTCTGCACCTGCTAGTTGGCAGAGTTGCTTGCGAGAGAGCATGCCGCACTCCTTATAGTTGTCATATGACAACAATATTGAAGGCATGAATTGATGTCAAGAGTCCGCGAGGCATCTAGCTCATAATTTCCAACGCCTCAACGCCGCCCAGATCCGGGAGACTAGGTGCGACTGCGGCACGCTTCGGGTCGGATGCTCGCTCATTGGTGAGCCGTTTCTGAGGACAATGACCAAGACGAACAGCGAGATTATCAAGGCCATTGAACAATTGACGTATGCCGGAATGACCATAATCAGCTACGTCATCATGTAGATATTCAGCACACCAAGCATCAACCTGGATAAAAAATCCTGATAGTGTCGCAGGCTGCGCAGAAAGAAGAGATCGAAGGGCGTTGTAGTACTCATCGCCAAGAACTCTGGAGCGATGCTCGTACTCCCTCAATTCACCTGGAGGGAATTCGCGCTCCCTATGCAGCCAATCGAACCACACCGTGCGAGCCTCTAGCCATATGGCATGCAGAGCGATGATCTCAGCATCGGGATTGCGGGAGGGGCCGGCAGATACAGGCGAGCCGACAGCAGGCGCTGCGCAGGCGCAGACCCCGGCGAGAACGGCACGGCGATCAGGGGTGGCAACGATGTTGGTCATCAGTGTTGTTCCCGTAACAGTAGTTGAGTACACTGTCGCAGTATGAAGCCAACTTGGGTACCATGTCAACAGGATTGGTGATGCTGTTAAAGCCTGTTCAATGCCGCATGGCGCGCGCTGCGCTTGGATGGGGCGTGCGGCAACTGGCAGATGCCGCAGGCGTCTCCGCGAACACGATAAATAGATTTGAGACTGGTAAAACCGATGGTTATGCGGCCACCCTATCCGCTATACAGCTCGCCCTTGAAGACGCTGGGATCGTCTTCATTGCAGAAAATGGTGGCGGCCCCGGTGTGCGGCTAAAGAAAATCGATCATGCTTGAAACTATACTTCACCCAAGCACACTCGCTCTCATCGGTATTTTTATTGTATTTCTTAGGAATTCTATTGATGAAAAAAGAAGAAGATTTTTTGATCAGCAAGAAAAAATAATTTTATCCCTAACTAGAGTTAATTCAAATTTACCCCTGATAGTCATGGAGATTTCCCAAAAAGATAAAGAGGGATCAGGAAATCCACTTAAAGGAGATTTTTTTTCAAAATATATTGAAGACATAAGTTATCTTGATACAATGTTAATACTTTATGGCCTTCCTAAATAAAACTCTGAAACTTGTATCTTAAGTCTGATTTAGGAAGGCCATAAAGTATTAACATT
>JBCDHK010000303.1:0-4869 GCA_038750185.1 Pseudomonadota bacterium | reverse complement strand
CTCACCGTGGGCCGCGAGATCTTGGAAGCGACCATGTCGTACCGCTGCCGCTGGTTCGAATATCTTTGCTACCGCCCGCTGCTCCAGCGCTATTTCGAAGAAGACCCGGGCTTTCGCCACGAAGCCGCACCCAAACCGCGCCTGACCGATGCCGATTATCGCCCCGACTATCTCTCAGAGCGCATCGGCGAAGCCCAACGCCTCGAATGGACCGCGCAAAAACACTTCGTCACCACCGAGGAAGAGCCGCTCTTCGATGCGGCGGACGTGCTGCGTTTTGGGCGCGATCTGGTGGTCCAGCACGGCTTTACCACCAACTTGAAGGGCATCGAGTGGCTGCGCCGCCACTTCCCCGATCACCGCGTCCACGCCGTGAACTTCCCGGGCGATCCCTATCCGATCCACATCGACGCCACCTTTACCCCGCTCCGCCCGGGCCTGATCCTCAACAACCCCGAGCGCCGTCTGCCCGAGGACCAACGCGCGCTCTTTGAGCAAAACGACTGGCAGATCATCGAGGCGGCGCGCCCAGCCCACAACCAGCCGCCGCCCTTATGCTATTCCTCGGTCTGGCTCAGCATGAACGTGCTGGTGCTCGATCCCAAGACGGTCTGTGTCGAGGCCAGCGAAATCCACCAGGCCGACCAGCTCGATAAGCTTGGCTTTGAGGTGGTGCCGGTCCAGCTGCGTGAGGCCTATGCCTTTGGCGGCGGGCTGCACTGCGCCACGGCGGATGTGCGCCGCCAGGGCGGTTGTGCCGATTACTTCCCCAACGGCTGACCCCGGCGCGGGCGCTTAGTGTCGCTGGTTTCGTCAGTGCAAGCGGTCTCGAATGCCGGGTAGGTCGGGCGGCGTGCCTCGCGAAAAAAGCCCAGGCTCCAGCTTGCCAGCCCGATCAGGATCAAGGGCGAGACTGTGAGAAAGAGCGCAAGCGGGCCGCGCTCAACCGCCAGCCTGCGCAACATCTGGCCAAAGCGCGCCACTGGTAGCAGCAGCGCCAGCCCCGGATAGCGCACCGCCGCCGAACCCGGCAGCCCCACATGACGGCGCAGCCAAGCCGCCGCCCGTCCAAGCGCGTGCAGCCGCGCCAGCGAGTGGCCAAGCCCGCCCGCAAAAACATGGTCCGCCCGCGCGCTTGGCACCAGCCGAAAGCGATGGCCCTTGGCGCGCAGGCGCACGCCGAGTTCGCCGTCCTCGGCTGCGAACAGATCGGCGCGAAAGCCTCCCCCTGCCTCCCAGGTTCGGCGCGAGAGCAGCAGATTGGCGCTGGGCCCGGAGAGGAGTTCGCCCGGCGGGCGGTGCGCCAGGACGCTGCCGAACTCGATAAACCACAGCACGATGGCCCAGACACCGCCCTCCCTGGCGCAACCGAGGGCGCCAGAGAGCACGGCATCGGGATGTGTCTGGGCTGCCCGGGCCAACGTATCGAGCCAATCCGGCTCGGCCAGCACATCGCAATCGACAAAGGCCAGCCAATCGCCCGTCGCCCGGACAGCCCCGCGATTGCGCGCACCCCCGGCGAACTGACGGGCGTCCTCGTGGAAAAAGCGCACGCCCGGAAGCCGGGGCGCGAGCCGCGGGCCGGGGTCGTCGCTGCCGGTATGAAACACGATGATCTCGCTCGGCGGCAGCGTCTGGCATAAGAGCGCCGCAAGGCATCGCTCCAGATGGGGCGACGGCCCGTAGGCGGGAACGATCACCGAGATCGGTGCCCGCTCGCTCATCTGCCGGGCTCGGGGGAGGCTTGGAGGTAGTGCGGCAGGCGGCCCTTGTCCTCCAGCGCGCGCAGCACGAGCGGCCCGAGAAAGCGCCTGCCCTGGCGCAAAAAGCCGCCGAGCACGCGTGGATCGCGAAAACCGCCGCCACGGCGCAAGAACGCTTCGGCCAGGATCCCGGCGGTCTGGCGGCGCAGCCAGGGGGCGGCATCGGGGCGGGCGGCGGTATCGCGGGCGAGCATCTCCTCCAGCGCCCTGAGAGCGCTCTGCATACTCTCCAACGTGGCCCTCTCCCCCAGCAGATAGCAGCGCAGGAGCTCGTCGAGCTGTGGGGCGAGGCTGGGAATATCGCGCGCCTGGACCTGCCGGGCTGTCTCAAAGACAATCCGGCGCTGCTCGGCTGTGCGGGTGCTGGAGATGTTTTGCGCATGGGTGCGGTAATCAAGCAATGGCTCGGCCAGGACGGCGCCCTTGGCATGCTCGCAAAGCCAAGCGACGAAGGGGTAATCCTGTGCCACGCGATAGCTCCCGTCGTAGCGGACAGCGGTCCCATCGGGCAGGCGTGCGCGAAAACACAGGCTCGGATGCTCGACAGGCATGCGAAAGCGCGCAAGCCAGCGCAGGGCGAAGTGGTCCATCGGCTTGATCTTGGTGCGGCGCAGCCTGCCTTCATCGTCGATGGCACGGTAGCTGCTGGCCACAAACAGATGATCGGGATGGGCATCGAGAAAGCCGATCTGGCGTTCGATCCGGTCGAGGCGGGAGAGATCGTCGGCATCGGTGCGCACGATGATCTCCCCGCGGGCGCGCTCCAGGGCGCGGTTGGCGGCGGCAAAGGGGCCGAGGTTGGTCTCAAGGCGCAGCACCCGGATACGCGGATCGGCGGCGGCGGCGCTTGCCAGGAGTTCGGGCGTTTGATCGGTCGAGACATCGTCGGCGATCAGCAACTCGAAGTCGCGCCAGCTCTGGGCCAGAATGCTGGCCAGGGTTGCGGGCAGGTGGCGTGCGCCGTTGTGGACGGCCATTATCACCGAGACCCGCGGCGCACCCTGATTGCTCACGCCCGTGCCCGCGCAATGGTCTCGCGGTAGAACGCCACATAGCGCCGGGAGATCTCCGCCCAATCGTGGCGCGCTGCCGTCTCGCGCCCAGCAGCGCTCAGCCGCGCGCGCAAGCCCGGATCGGCGATCAGGCGCTGGATGGCCTCGGCCATCGAGGCAGGGCTCGCCGGATCGCAGAGCAGACCATCGGTGCCGTCCGAGACCACATCGCACACCCCCGGGACTTGGTTGGCCACAACCGGCGTGCCAGCGGCCATTGCTTCCAGGAGCACGATCCCAAAAGCCTCAATCAGTGAGGGAAACGCGAAGACGTCTGCCGCGTGGTAGAGATCGATCAGGGCCGTGCCCGGAAAGACCGTGCCGCCATCGCCCGGAACGGGGGGCAGAAAGCGCATGCGCTTGGCTACGCCGTGGGCGGCGGCTTGCGCGCGCAGGGTCTCGGCGCCGCCTCCCACCAACGCCCAGACTACATCGGCGCCGCCCCCGACAAGGCGCGCCAGGGTCTCCGGGACGAACTGCCAGCCCTTCCGGTGCTCCGCGCGCCCGACCGAGAGGATCAGCGTGGCCCCCGGTGGCACGCCGAGGTGTGTGCGAATTGCCTGGATGTTGGGTGCTGCTGCAGCAATGTGCCCAGCCTCCACCCCGTTTAGTATGAGTTGGGTTCGGTCAGGCCGGGCTCCAAGGGCACGAAGTTCGGCGTCTATCGAGGGCGAGACTGCCGTGAGGCTGCTGGCTCGGGGGACGAGGTCTCTCACGCGTTGGTCATGGTGGGCATGCTGGCGAAAGCCATAGCGCGTCGCGTGCTCGACCTGGAGATCGGCGCCGTGGCCGGTGATCACCATGGGCACGCCAAGCCGTGCCAGGGCGTCGTGGACCATCCAGGCGGTGGGATAGACCCAATGGGCGTGCCAGACGTCAAAGCGCCGGCGCAACTGGTGTGCCATGGCCGC
Source organism: Pseudomonadota bacterium (assembly GCA_038750185.1). Lineage (GTDB taxonomy): Bacteria > Pseudomonadota > Alphaproteobacteria > Rhodobacterales > Rhodobacteraceae > Thermohalobaculum. The sequence goes on along the minus strand of JBCDHK010000303.1, from coordinate 1,143 downwards.
AACCGCCACTGGCCAGCGCGCCCCGACATCGCGATAAGGCGGCGACGCGGGGTCGTGACGGCGTGGCGGCAGCGCTAGCACGGGGCCGGGAAGGTCTGCCCGACGCCGGGCGCCGGCCTGTCGCCAGCGGGTGACGAGCGCGACATCGTGCCCTGCCGCCCGCTGCTCGCGCATCAGCGCCTCGACCACGATCTCAAGCCCGCCGATGGTGGCTGGCAGCGAGGCGAACGCCAGATGCGCAATGCGTAGCGGCCTGGCTGTCTCGGTCATTCGGTGTGCAGCCAGTGGGAGAGGTCGCGGTCGAGGAACTCGGACAGCCAGAGCACCTCGGGCTCGAACACCTCGGCGAGCCTTGCGCGTGTCTCCGGCCTGATCGGCGGGTTGGTCGCGGGCCGGGCGTTGAGGCGGGCGACAGCGTTGCGGATCCGAAGGCGCTGGTCCCGGCTCAGGAAGGGCGCGGTGAGGCGGCCTGCCCAGGCGGGGGGGCCTGAGGCGAGAGCGCCCAGCCACGTCCAGCGGGCACGCTTGGCGGTGTTGCGGGCTGTAAAGCTCATGCTGGAGAGCGGTTCCCGGGAAAGTCCCACCCAGTCGCAGACCTCTGCAAATGTCCGCTCGGGGGCCTGACGGATGTCGTCCATCAGGACGATGCGCACTTGGCTGTGGCCGAAGCGATCAACATACCGCGTCACATTCTCCTGGAGTGCATATACTTGCGTGTAGACCCGCGACTCTCTTATGCCGACCTTCAAAGGGCTCAGGTTGGCCCGTCGCGCCTCTTGGGCGCTTAAGGCCTCCTCGAATGTCTTGGCCGGCTCCATGCCGTTGTAGATCTGCTGATGATACAGCGAATAGGAGGCTTCGACCGGATTGCGCAGGGCGATCAGTACCTTGGCCTCAGGCGCTGTGGCGGCGATTTCCTCGGCTGCGGTGTGCGAATAGAAGCTTGCCGTCGAGGCATCCAGTGCATAGGGCTCGGTCGTCCAGCCAGCGTAGAGATCGAGGTAATCCGCCTGTGTGCGCCGCCGACGCGGGCGCGTCAGATCCTCGCCGAAGAAGGCCGGCTCCTTCAATTCGGGCACGAAGACCTCAGGGTGCTGGCCCAGCCAGCCGGCCAGCGAGGTGGTGCCGCATTTCGGCGCGCCG
>JBCDHK010000302.1:0-4937 GCA_038750185.1 Pseudomonadota bacterium | reverse complement strand
GCGGTCATGGCTTCGAGCGCCAGCGCCCCCGCACCGCGCGCCCAAAGCCCGTCGCCCCAGCGGTGGGTCTCCAGGCGCACTTCGGGGCGGTCGGTGTTAAGCGAGTTGGCGCGCACGGCCTGCTCGATGCCCTCCATCAGCAGCGCGTGATGGCGCATGCGTGCACCCGCCAGCACCACCGCGCTCGGATCGAACAGGTTGAGCAGATTGGCCAGCCCCAGCCCCAACATGCGCCCAGCACGGCGAAAGATCGACATGGCGATCTCGTCGCCCGCGCGGGCGCGCTCGGCCAAAAGCGCGATCACCGCGGTGTGGCTTGTGGGCAGCACCTGGCCCGGCAGCGCCGCGCCTGCTTCGCGCACCAGGGCGAAATCGGCCACATAAGCCTCCAAACACCCCCGCTGGCCGCAGCGGCAAAGCGCGCCGTCGATCTGGACCTTGGTGTGGCCAAACTCCGCCCCCAAGCCCCGCGCGCCGCGGTAAAGACGGCCATCGATGACCACGCCGAGCCCGACGCCGTGTTCGACGGTGACGACCAGGAAATCGCGATGGTAGCGGCCATGGCCGAACCAGAGTTCGGCCAGCGTCGCCAGATTGGCATCGTTGTCGACCGAGACCGGGCACGGGATGCGCTGCCCGATCAATTCGGCGATGTTGAAGGGGGTGGCATCGCACAGGATCGGGCTCCAGTGGCAAAGCCCGGTGTCGCGCTCGACAAAGCCGGGTACGCCAAGGCCAAAGCCCGAGATCGCCTGGGCGGACAATTCGGCGCGTACCAGCACCTCCTCAAAGGCTACTAGCAGAGCGTCCACCATGGCCTCGGCGCTGATGCGGGGCCCTGGCAGCGCCGCTTCGGCATCGGCGAGCACGCTGCCGACGAAATCCAGGATCGCCACGGTGACCGAGCCGGCGTTGAGCTTGGCGCCTGCCACATAGCCTGCCGCCGGGTTGAGTGCCAGTTGGCGGCGCGGGCGCCCGCGCCCTGGCGTGGCCCGCGTGTCGCTCTCCAAGACGAGGCCGCGGGCCAGGAGATCGCCGACCACCGCCGTCACCGTCGCCGCGCTGAGATCGAGCGCCTGGGCCAGATCGACCCGCGCCGTCTCGCCGCGCCGGCGGATCTCGAAGAGGACGCGCGCGGTGTTGGCTGCGCGCAGCGCTGCGGTGTCGCCTCTTGGTCCTGCCCTGGGCCCCACATTCGGTTCGGGTGCGTTCACAGGATCCCGCCGTCCACGATGAAGTCCTGCGCGGTGCAGGCCAGGGAGACGTCGGAGGCCAGATAGAGCGCCATCTGCGCCACATCGGCCCCGCAGAGCTCGCGCGCGAGGCACTGGCGGGTCACCATGGCGTCGATGGCGGCTTGATCGCGGTACCAGAGCCGGCGCTGCTTTTCGGTCAGGATGGCGCCGGGCAGGATGGCATTGACGCGGATGCCGTGGGGGCCGAGGTCTTTGGCCAGCGAGCGCGTCAGCCCGCGCACCGCCGCCTTGCAAGCCGAATAGACGGCGAGGTTGGGCACTTTGATCTCGGGCGCGACCGAGCCGAAATTCACGATCGAGCCGCGCCCGCGTGTGGCCATATGGGCGGCAGCGCGCTGGCTGGCGAAGAACTGGTGGCGCAGGTTGACGTCGACCGTCTGCTGCCAGCGCTCGGGCGTGATCTCGGTGAGATCGAAGCGCTGGTCGTTGCCGGCGTTGTTGATCAGCACATCGAGCCCGCCGAGGGCTTCGGCGCGGTCGATGGCGGCCACCAGGGCGGTGTCGTCGGTGACGTCGCAGGGCAGGAACAGGGCGCGGCCCTCGCTTGCGCTGGCGAGGGCGTTGCCCGCGCCCTCGTCGAGATCGACGAAGACGACGCGCGCGCCTTGGGTGCAAAAGGCCGTGACCAGGTCCTCTCCGATCCCCGAGGCGCCGCCCGAGATGAACACGATGCGGTCTTTCAGGTCGGTGTAGGTGGCGAGGGGGGCGGTCTCGGCAGCGTTGGGGGCGGGTTCGGCCATATATTTTCTCCCAAACCTGAAAAAAATCAGGCGTATTTTCTCCGACTATAGCGGCCTCGTTGGGATAGGAGCGTAAATTTTGCGCAGAGGTCCGTCAATAAATTTGACTCAAAAAATAAAACTGCCATAGTCGCTCCCAAGGCCAGCCAAGGCCCAGATCGAATCGCCGGAGCCAACCGGCGCTACGCCAAAGGGAGACACCATGACACCCATCAACACCATTGCGGCTGCCGTTGCCGCCGCCGCGCTGGCCTTTCCCGCCGTGGCCGACACCGTCGTCGGCGTCAGCTGGTCGAACTTCCAGGAGGAGCGCTGGAAGACCGACGAGGCGGCGATCAAAGCCGCGCTGGAGGCCGCAGGCGCCACCTATCTCTCGACCGATGCCCAGTCCTCCTCCGCCAAGCAGCTCTCAGATATCGAAAGCCTGATTGCCCAGGGCGCCGATGCGCTGATCATCCTGGCCCAGGACGCCCAGGCCATCGGCCCCGCCGTGCAAGCCGCCGCCGATGAGGGCATCCCCGTGGTCGGCTACGACCGCCTGATCGAGGACAGCCGCGCCTTCTACCTGACCTTCGACAATATCGAGGTCGGGCGCATGCAGGCGCGCTCGGTGTTCGAGGCCAGCCCCAAGGGCAACTACGTGATGATCAAGGGCTCGCCCACCGATCCCAACGCCGATTTCCTGCGCGGTGGCCAGCAGGAAGTCCTGCAGGCGGCCATCGACAGCGGCGACGTCACCATCGTCGCCGAGGCCTATACCGACGGCTGGCTCCCCGCCAACGCCCAGCGCAACATGGAGCAGATCCTGACCGCCCAGGACAACGCCGTCGATGCGGTCGTGGCCTCCAATGACGGCACCGCGGGCGGCGTCGTGGCAGCCTTGACCGCCCAGGGCATGGACGGCATCCCGGTCTCGGGCCAGGACGGCGACCATGCCGCGCTCAACCGCGTCGCCCGCGGCACCCAGACCGTCAGCGTCTGGAAGGATGCGCGCGATCTGGGGCGCACCGCCGGCGAGATTGCCGTGGCGCTGGCCAGCGGCACCGAGATGGCCGGCATCGAGGGCGCGGGCGACTGGACCTCGCCCAACGGCCAGACCCTGACCGCGCTCTTCCTCGCACCGCTGCCGATCACCCGCGACAACCTGACCGCCGTGGTCGAGGCCGGCTGGATCGAGGCCGAGAAGCTCTGCCAGGGCGTCAGCAACGGCCCCGCACCCTGCAACTGATCCCAACGCCGGGCAGTCCCGAGGGGCTGCCCGCAGCAGGTGCCCTGCCATGAGCGATATCTCCGAGACCGAGGGGCTGGCCAAGCCCCGGCGCGGCCTGGTCCAGACGCTGGAGTTGGACACGCGCCTTCTGGGCATGATCGGCGCTTTTGCCCTCTTATGCCTGGCCTTCGACCTGATCACCGACGGGCGCTTCCTGACGCCGCGCAACATCTTCAACCTGACCATCCAGACGGTCTCGGTGGCGATCATGGCGACGGGGATGGTGTTCATCATCGTCTGCCGCCACATCGACCTCTCGGTGGGGGCGCTGCTGGCGACGTGTTCGGCCTCGATGGCCATGGTCCAGACCGAGCTCCTACCCCAGGCGCTGGGGCTCGGTCTTGGCCACCCGGCGATCTGGATCGTGAGCATCGTCTTTGGGCTGCTGGTGGGGGCGGTGATCGGCGCCTTTCAGGGCTGGCTGGTGGGCTATCTGACCATCCCGGCCTTTATCGTCACGCTCGGCGGTCTGCTGATCTGGCGTAACGTCGGCTGGTATCTGACCGACGGCCAGACCATCGGCCCGCTGGACGAGACATTTCGCATGTTCGGCGGCACCAACGGCACGCTCGGGGTCGAGGCGTCGTGGATCGTGGGTGTTGTGGCCTCGGCGCTGGTGTTGGTGGCGCTTCTCAGCGCGCGCCGGCGCAAGCGCACCCACGGCTTCACCGTCAAACCGGTCTGGGCCGAGGCGGTGCTGGCCGCAGCCGCCATCGGGGCCATCCTGGGCTTTGTCGCCATCCTCAACGCCTATGAAGTGCCGACCCGGCGCCTCCAGCGCCTCTTCGAGGCCCGCGGCGAGGTCATGCCCGAGGGCTACACCGAGGGCTACGGCATGCCGATCTCGGTACTGGTGCTGATCGTCGTCGCCATCGCCATGACGCTGATCGCACGCAACACCCGCTTTGGCCGCTATATCTTCGCCACAGGCGGCAACCCGGACGCGGCGGCACTCTCCGGCATCAACACACGGCTGCTGACCGTGAAGATCTTCGCTCTGATGGGCGCGCTCTGTGCGCTCTCGGCGGTGGTGGCCTCGGCGCGGCTGGCCAATCACGGCAACGACATCGGCACGCTTGACGAGTTGCGGGTGATCGCGGCGGCGGTCATCGGCGGCACGGCGCTCTCGGGCGGGGTCGGCACGATCTATGGCGCGATCTTGGGGGCGCTGGTCATGCAGTCGCTCCAGTCGGGGATGGCCATGGTGGGCGTGGATGCACCGCTGCAAAATATCGTCGTCGGTGCGGTGCTGGTCGGCGCGGTGTTGATCGACATCCTCTACCGCCGCCGGGCAAAGGAGACCTCATGAGCACGCCCTTGGTGGAAATGCGCGACATCGCGATCTCGTTCGGCGGTGTGCGCGCCGTCGATCATGTCTCGGTCGATCTTTATCCGGGCGAGGTCGTGGGGCTCTTGGGCCACAATGGCGCTGGCAAGTCGACACTGATCAAGGTGCTCTCGGGCGCCTACCGCGCCGATGCCGGTGAGATCCGCATCGACGGCGAGAGGGTGCGCATCGACAACCCCCGCGATGCCCGCGCGCTCAACATCGAGACCATCTACCAGACCCTGGCGCTGGCCGACAATCTGGACGCGGCGTCCAACCTGTTTCTCGGGCGCGAACTGACCACGCCCCTCGGCCTGATCGACGAAGACCGCATGGAGGCCGAG
>JBCDHK010000301.1:0-4956 GCA_038750185.1 Pseudomonadota bacterium | reverse complement strand
TGTTCGAGATAGGCGTAGTAATCGCGGATCTCACGCCCGTCGAAGCGGCCTGTCCAGCGCACCAGCAGACAGCTTCCTTGCAACGGTACATCGATCTTAAATGGCATGGCTTCTACCACATGGACGTGCAACACACCTACGCGTTGCACGCTACATCAAGAAGTCGCCTCGGCGTATGCGGCATCGTGCCATCGTGCTGGACGCTCGTCTGCCGTCCCGCCATACTGCGCCAAAGCCATGGAGCGAGTCTGATGAGCATCCTGCGCGAGATCTTCACCTGGTGGAACGGCCAGACCCTGGGCACCCGTTTGTTCACGGCCCGCAACGGCCAGCGGGTTGGTGCTGATGAGGCCGGCAACACCTACTACCGCAACGCCGAGGACAGCCGGCGCTGGGTGATCTATGCCGGCGAGGCCGAAGCCTCGACCATCCCGCCCGATTGGCACGGCTGGCTGCATCGCACCTGGGACGAGCCCCCGACCGAACAGCCCCTGCGTCGCCACGCCTGGGAGAAGGGCCACAAGCCCAATCTGACCGGTACTGAGGGCGCCTACCGCCCACCCGGCTCGGTGCTCACCCCCGCCAGCCGCCCCAAAAACGCCTCCGATTACGAAGCCTGGAGCCCCGAATAACATGGCCGGATCCGCAGCCGAAACCCGGATCGGTGCCGTCGTGCTCGCCGCTGCCGGGGGCTTCCTGGTCTACGCCGCCAACAGCGTCGATGTCGGCGTCGCGCGCGGCTCTTATGAGGTGGTCGCCGAGTTTCGCAAAGCCGAGGGCCTCTCTCCTGGCGGCGATGTGCGCATTGCCGGGGTCAAGGTCGGCACCGTCTCGCGCATGAGCCTGGACCCAACCACCTACAAAGCCGTGGTCGGGCTCAGCATCGATGCCGGTGTGAAGATCCCCGAAGACACCGCCGCCAAGATCACCGCCAGTGGGCTGCTAGGCGACAACTTCGTCGCCCTCGATCCCGGCGCCTCGGAGTACATGCTGGAGGCGGGCGACGCTATTCAGTTTACCCAAGGCTCGGTCAATCTGCTCGATCTGGCTGGGCGGATGGTCCAAGGTGGGGGCGAGAGCGCGCTCTCGGGCGACGCGGAATAGGCGATGTCGGATCATTGGTCGGCCACGGCCTACGCGGCCAATGCGCGCTTTGTCACCGAGCTTGGTGCGCCGGTGGTGACGCTGTTGCGCCCGCGCCCGGGCGAGCGCATCCTCGATCTCGGCTGTGGCGATGGTGCTTTGAGCGAAGAACTGGCCGCCATCGGGGCCGAGGTGGTCGGGGTCGATGCCTCCGAGGACATGGTGCGCGCAGCACGCAAGCGCGGCCTTGAGGCCCATGTCCACGACGGTGCCGCGCTGCCCTTTACAGCCGAGTTCGACGCCGTCTTCTCCAACGCCGCACTGCACTGGATGACCCGCCCTGATGCCGTGATCCGCTCAGTGGCGCGCAGTCTGCGCCCGGGCGGGCGCTTTGTGGCCGAGTTCGGCGGGCAGGGCAATATCGCAGCGGTGCGCACGGCCATCGTCGCCGTGCTCTCGCGCGACCATCTGATCGAGACCGATCTCGACGACATCTGGTATTTTCCAAGCCGCGACGGCTACGCCCGCGCGCTGGAGAAGGGTGGCTTTGAGGTCCAAGACATCGAGCTGATCCCGCGCCCCACCCTGGTTGAGGCCGGCATGGAGCAGTGGCTGCGCACCTTGGCCGGGCCTGCGCTGGCCCGCCTTGGCTATGAGGCACGCGAGCGGGCCATCGTCGACATCGCGCGTCTTGTCCGACCGGCGCTGCGCGATCGCGAAGGCCGTTGGTGGCTCGACTACGTCCGGCTGCGCTTTCGCGCGCGTCTGGCATGATCCGCGCAGGTCGTTTTGCGGCGCTCGTGCTCGCCGCCTTGCCCGCTGTGGCGCAGCAAGGCCAGGGCGAAGGCGTTGGCGGCTCGATCGAGTTCAAAGTAGCGCCCTTTCGCACCCCCGAGCCCGAACAACAGCCCACCCTGGTGCCAGGCGTCGACACCCGCACTATGGCCGCCGCAGTGTTGCGCCAATTGGATAAAATGACCGGCGCCATCGAGACCGCCACCGTCGCCGTCGGATCGAGCGTGCGCCTTGGCCGCTTGGAGATCGACGTCAGAGCCTGCGAGGCGCCCGAGAGCGGCGCCCTCCAGGGCACGCGGGTCTGGCTGGCCATTCGTGATCGCCGCGACGACGCGAGCACGCCGCCAGCCTTTGCCGGGTGGATGTTTGCCGATAGCCCAGCGCTCTCGGCCCTCGATCACCGGCTCTATGATGTCTGGTTGATCGCGTGTACCACCGCCGCGGGCGAGGCGGTATCGGGCAGCGAGTAGAACTCGGCCGGGCGGTCGAGGGCTGCGCGCAGCAGCGCATGATAGCGCAACCTCGGCACGGCGACGGCGCCCATGCTCTCCAGATGTGGCGTGGTGAACTGGGTGTCGAGCAGGGTGAAGCCGCCGTGTCTTAGCCGCGCAATCAGATAGGCCAGCGCGATCTTGGAGCCGTCGGCCGCGCGCGAGAACATGCTCTCACCAAAAAACGCCGAGCGCAGCCGCACCCCATAGAGCCCGCCGATCAGAATATCGCCCTGCCAGACCTCGATGGAGTGGGCATGGCCCGTTCGGTGTAGTTCGACATAGAGGTCGCGGATCACCGGGTTGATCCAGGTCTCCTCACGGTCGGCACAGCCTTCGAGCACGGCCTCGAAATCGGTATCGATGCGCACCTCATGTTCGGCGCGCAGCAGGCGTTTCTTGAGGGAGCGCGACAGATGAAAGCCGTCCAGCGGCAGGATGCCCCGCCGGCGCGGATCGACCCAGAAGATCTCCTCACTACTGGCCGCCTCGGCCATGGGAAACACCCCCGCAGCATAGGCACGCAACAGCAGGCCGGGGGTGAGCGGCGGCGCGGGTGATTCTGCATCCTTCATTGCGACACTATAGCACCGACTAATCGAACTGTTGTTTTAACCAGTTTTCTAACCAATGAATATCATAAGTCCCTTGCCGCAACTCTGGAGCGGTCAATAAAGCGTGAAACAACGGCTGCGTGGTCTCGATGCCGTCGACGATCAACTCGCCCAGCGCCCGGTTGAGACGCATCAGGCAGTCGTTGCGGTCTTGGCCGTGTACGATCAACTTACCGATCAGGCTGTCGTAATAGGGCGGCACCACATAACCGTCGTAGAGCGCGCTGTCCATGCGCACGCCCAGGCCCCCCGGCGCGTGATAGGCCTCGACGCGCCCGGGCGAGGGGGCAAAATCGGGCACGCGCTCGGCATTGATGCGGCACTCGATGGCGTGGCCGCGCGCGGTCAGGCTCTCTTGGGTGAACGACATCGGCAGCCCAGCGGCGATGCGGATCTGCTCGCGCACCAGATCGACCGAATAGATCGTCTCCGTGACCGGATGCTCGACTTGGAGACGGGTGTTCATCTCGATGAAGTAGAACTCGCCGTCCTCGTAGAGAAACTCAATGGTGCCAGCCCCCAGATAACCCATATCGCGGATCGCCTTGGCGCAGGTCTCGCCGATGCGCGCGCGCGTTGCGGCGTCGAGGGCGGGGGAGGGCGCCTCCTCGAACACCTTCTGGTGGCGGCGCTGGAGAGAACAGTCGCGCTCGCCGAGATGGACCGCATTGCCGTGGCTATCACCAAGGATCTGGATTTCGATGTGGCGCGGCTTGGCGAGGTATTTTTCCAGATAGACCGTGTCGTCGCCAAAGGCAGCGCCCGCCTCGGCGCGCGCTTGGGAGAGCGCGCGGGAGAGATCGGCCTCGCTCAACGCCACCTTCATACCGCGCCCACCGCCACCGGCTGCTGCCTTGACCAACACCGGATAGCCGATCTCGCGCGCCCAGCGCCGGGCCTCGTCGAGGCTGTCGATACCACCTTCCGAGCCCGGCACGCACGGCACCCCGAGGCGGCGCATGGCTTCCTTGGCCGCGATCTTGTCGCCCATCTCGGCGATATGGCGCGCGGAGGGGCCGATGAAGGTGAGGGCGTGTTCTTCGACCATGCGGGCAAAAGCGGCGTTCTCCGAGAGAAAGCCATAGCCCGGATGGATCGCCTCGGCGCCGGTGATCTCGCACGCGGTCAGGATCGCGGGGTGGTTGAGATAGGACTGCGCCGCCGCCGGAGGCCCGATGCACACGCTCTCATCGGCCAGGCGCACATGCATGGCATGGGCATCGGCGGTGGAGTGCACAGCCACGGTCTGGATGCCCATTTCCTTGGCCGCGCGGTGGATGCGCTAGGCGATCTCGCCGCGATTGGCGATCAGGATCTTGGAAAACATCAGGTGACGCGCACCAGCGCCGCGCCGTATTCCACCGGCTCGGCATTACCCACCAGCACCTCCCGCACCGTGCCCGAGACGGGGGAGGGGATCTGGTTCATGGTCTTCATCGCTTCGATGATGAGCAGCGTATCGCCCTCAGCCACAGTATCGCCCACGCGCACGAAGGGCTCGGCGCCGGGCTCGGCAGCCAGATACACCGTGCCGACCATGGGCGAGCGCACCGGCTCGGGCCCCTCGGGCTCGGCGGTAGTGGGCTGGGGCGCAGGCGCGCCCGGCGGCGGTGCGGCGACTGGCACAGTGGGGACGGCAACCTGTTGGACCGGCACGGGCAGGGCCTCGTGGCCCTGGCGGGTCAGGCGCACTTTCAGTTCGTCGTCGTCGCCATATTCACGTTCGACCTCTATCTCGCTCAAATCGCTCTCGCGCATCAGATCGGCAAGGGCACGGATAAAGGCGACGTCCTGATCGGTGTTGCGGGTCATGGGGACCTGTCGGGCGGCCACGGGGGAGGGGTTGGCGAGCCCTTGGGTGGGCGGTAGCAAACCATGTCTTTCGCGCTTACACCGGGGGAGGGGCGGGGGGGCATAGCGTGCCCCTTTCGCGCCCCCGCGGGCTCTTTCGTGGCCGTTTCGCGGCCCTTTTC
>JBCDHK010000300.1:0-4960 GCA_038750185.1 Pseudomonadota bacterium | reverse complement strand
TGATGGCGCGCTGGACCAATAACTACTTCCAATCGACCATGCACCGCGCGATCAACACCTCGGGTAAGCGGCGCTACTCCATTCCGTTCTTCTTTGGCGTCAACAGCCAGGAGGTGATCGAGGTGCTGCCCAGTTGCCAGTCGCCGGAGAACCCGCCCAAATACAAGCCGATCACCGCGGGCGATTATGTCCGCTCGCGCTTTGACGACACCTACGCCCACCGGATCGGAGAAGCCGGGTGAGCGAGGCGGTCGCGCCCACGCTACGTGCCCGCAACGCCTCGCGCGTGCTGGCCCAGGCCGAGGCCGCGGCCAATGCCAAGCCCTTCGAGGCGATCCCGGTCATCGACATCGGCGCGCTCTTCGGTGCCGACGCCGAGGCTAAAGCCGCCGTGGGCGCCGAGATCCGCACCGCCTGCCTGGAGGTGGGGTTTTTCTACATCCGTAGCCACAGGGTCGATCCCGCGGTTCGGGCGTGCGCGTTCGAGGCAGCACGGCGCTTCTTCGATCTGCCCCAAGAGACCAAGGACACCGTCTCCAACCGCCACTCCGCCGTGATGCGCGGCTACACTGCGCTCCTGGAGGAAAACACCGATCCCGACAACGACGGCGATCTCCACGAGGCCTTCGACGCCGCCCTCGATCTCGCACCCGAAGACCCGGATGTGGCACGCGGTGTCTATGGTTGGGGGGTGAACCTCTGGCCCGAGATGGCCGATTTCCGCGCGCCGGTCATGGCCTATCACGCAGCGCTCCAGCGCCTGTCCGAGACGCTCTACCACGGCTTTGCGCTCTCGCTCGACCTGCCCGAGACGTATTTCGATCCGCTGCTCACCAAGCCCATGGCCGAGTTGCGCCTGCTCCACTATCCGCCCCAGGAGGTGCGCACGGACAGGGTGATCGGCATCGGCCAGCACTCTGATTATAGCGTCTTCACGGTGCTGGCGAGCGACGACGTGCCGGCGCTCCAAGTGCTCAACCCCGCGGGCCAGTGGATCGCGGCGCCGCCGATCCCGGACACCTTCGTGGTCAATGTGGGCGATCTGCTGCAGCGCTGGACCAACGACCTCTACCGCTCCACCGTCCACCGCGCGATCAACACCACCGGGCGCCGGCGCTACTCGATCCCGTTCTTCTCCAACATCAATCCGCTGAAGAGCGTCGCGGTGCTGCCCAGTTGCCAGTCCCTCACACACCCGCCCCGCTACGAACCGGTCCAGGCCGCAGCCTACGTCCAAGCCTGCATGCAGGATGCCTATGGTCTGACCCAACGCTAAAAACCACCCACGACAGGAGTAATGACATGACCGCGTTTTCCATGGTCCGCCGCGGCCTGCTGAGCGCCGCCCTGGCCGCCCTGCTGCTCGGCACCGCCCCGCTGCCAGCCCCTGCCCTGGAGATCGACGGCGCGCCCAAGATCGCCTTCATCTACGCCGCCACCGCCCGCGACGGCGGCTGGAACGAAGCCCTCGACAACGCCCGCCTCGCCGTCGAAGAGGATCTGGGGATGAAGATCGCCGTGGTCGAGAGCATCAAGGAGGAGGCGACCGCGCTCAAAAACGCCATCGATCTGTTCGTGGGCCGCGGCTTCAACGTGATCGTGGCCACCGGCTATGGCTATTCCGAGGGCATCCTGGAGGCTGCCAAGGCCAACCCGGGCGTGGCCTTCATGAATGCCTCGGGCGCCACCAACCACGCCAATCTGGAGGGCTTTTACGTCCGCACCTATCAGGCGTGGTATCTGGCGGGCATGGCGGCGGCGGCGACCTCCGAGAGCGGCAAGATCGGCATCATCGGCGGCTTCCCTGTGGGTGTGGTCAACTGGGACGTCAACGCCTTTGCCCTTGGTGCCCAGGCCATCAACCCCGACATCGAGACCACGGTCGTCTACACCAATTCCTGGTGGGACCCGGTCAAGGAGGGCGAAGTGGCTGAGGCCATGCTCGACCAGGGCATCGATGTGATCGGCAACAATCTCTCCTCCGCCGCCCCCTTCATCGCCGCCGAAAAGCGCGATGCGAAATCGGTGGGCTTTCAGTTGGATATGTCCAAGCACGCGCCCAAAGGCCACCTGACCTCGGTGATGTTCAACTGGGACAAGCACCTCGTCCCCACCATCGGCGCCATTGCCGAGGGCACCTGGCAGCCCAGCCAATGGGGCGCCTTTCCGGGCATGAAGGACGGCGTGGTCTCGCTCTCGCCGTTGTCCGAGGACATCCCCGCCGAGGTGCGCGCCCAGATCGAGGCGACCGCCGCCAAGATCATGGCGGGTGAGATGACCCCCTTCGACGGCCCCATCCTGGCCCAGGACGGCGCCCTCAAAGTGGCCGAGGGCGAGAGCCTGGACGACGGCGCGCTCTGGAGCATGGATTTCCTGGTCGAGGGCATCAAAGGCACGCTGAACTGACGCTTGTCGGCTAAGTCCACGGCCATGCCCGCTCCAGCCTTACAGGTGCGAGGGGTCTCGAAACGCTTTGCCGAGGCCCACGTGCTCGACGGCGTCGATTTCGATCTCCGCTGGGGCGAGGTCCATGCCCTCCTCGGCGAAAACGGGGCGGGCAAGTCGACGCTGATGAATATCCTGACCGGCCTCTACACTGTCGATGCCGGTCAGATCGCCGTCGATGGGGCGGCGGCGGCGATCCGCTCGCCCTCTGATGCCATGGCGCTTGGCATCGGCATGGTGCATCAGCACTTCAAGCTGGTCCAACCCTTTACCGCGCGCGAAAACCTGCGCCTGGCAGCGGGCTCTACGGGGCTCGATTGGCCGGCCATCGACGCGCGCCTGACCGAAGTCCTGGCCCAGACCGGCCTGGAGGTGGCGCTCGACACCCCCGTGGCCACGCTCTCGGTGGCCGAGCGCCAACGCATCGAGATCCTGAAGGCGCTGATCCTCGGCGCGCGCATCCTGATCCTGGACGAACCCACCGCCGTCCTGACCGATCAGGAGGCCACGCGCCTGCTAAGCCTCCTGCGCGATCTTGCGGCCTCGGGCCATGCCATCGTCTTCATCACCCACAAGCTGCGTGAGGTGATGGCCGCGGGCGACCGTGTCTCCACGCTCCGCCGGGGCCGCATGGTGATGCAAGCCCAAGCGGTGGCCGGGGTGAGCGCGGCCGATCTCTCGCGCGCCATGATCGGGGCGGCGGAGGCATCGGAGCCCGCCCCCCGCGCGCCCCTCACCCCCACCCCGATCCTGCAGATCGACGACCTCAGCGTCGAGACCGAAGGCCTGCGCACCCTCGACCGCGCCTGCCTGACCGTCCACGCAGGCGAGATCCTGAGCCTCGCCGGGGTCGGCGGCAACGGCCAGCGCGAACTGGCCGAGGCACTCATGGGCCTCACGCCGTCCACTGGGCAGATCACGCTGCACGGTGCGCGCATCGAGGGGCTAAGTGTGGCTGCGCGCCGCGCCCTCGGCCTGCGCTATGTGCCCGCCGACCGGGCAGGCGATGCGCTCTCGCCCGACAATTCGGTGGCCGACAATCTCGCCGCCACGGCAGTGCGCACGGGCGGGCTCGGCCAGTCGTTTGTCGCACCGCGGCGCATTCTCGCCCATGCCCGCACCCTGATCGAGAGCTTCGCGATTGCAGGCGCGACCGCAGGCGGGCGCCGCCCCATCCGCCTCCTCTCGGGCGGCAATGCGCAGAAATCCGTGCTGGCGCGCGAGCTTGATCCGGGCGCCCGCCTGATCATCGCCCACTCGCCGACCCGCGGCCTGGACGTGGCTGCCTGCCGCTATGTCCACGAGCGCTTGATCGAAGCCACGGCCCGCGGCGCTGGCGTCCTCCTCATCAGCGAAGACCTGGAGGAGATCCTGGCGCTCTCGGACCACATCCACGTCCTCAGCCGCGGCGTACTGGCGACCACCCCCGGCGCGCGCCCCTCCAGAGAGGACATCGGCACCTTGATGCTCGGCCATGCTTGAGCGCATCGTCTTGGAGCGGCGCGCAGGCGCGGGCGTGCTCCGCCGCCTCCTGACCTATACAGGCGCGCTGACCCTAGCCATTGCCCTGTCGCTCGCGGTCATGGTCGCAGCCGGTGTGCCGACGGGCGCGCTCTTCGACGAACTCATTGTCCAGGTCTTCCTCTCACCCGCGGGTCTTGCGCGCACGCTGACCCTGGCCACGCCCATGATGCTGGCGGCGCTGGCGGCAGCGCTTTGCCTGCGCCTCAAGTTCTGGAACATCGGCATCGAAGGCCAGTTGCTCATGGGCGCGATCCTCGCCACCACCGTGGCGCTCTATGACATCGGCGGGCCGCTGCGCCTGCCGCTCATGCTGCTGGCCGGCGCGCTGGGCGGCGCGCTTTGGATCGCAGTGCCAGCCCTCCTCAAGATCCGCTTTGGGGTGAGCGAAGTCATCGTGACGCTGCTCTCCTCCAACATCGCGTTTTTATTCTTGCAGCACCTGCTCTTCGGCCCCTTCGGCGACACCACCCACAACTTCCCGACCTCGCCCGTGTTCGATGCTTGGGAGAAGCTGCCGCGTCTGGGCTTTGGCGATGTTCATCTGGGGCTGTTTGTGGCGCTGGTGGCGGTGGCGGCAGTGGCGCTCGTCACCCACCGGATGCGCTTTGGCTTTGCCGCGCGCCTGGCCGGAGACAACCCCCGCGCCGCCCGCGCGCTCGGCTTTGACACCGGGCGGATCGTGCTCCTCTCGATCCTGGCCGGCGGCGCCATGGCGGGGCTGGCGGGGGCGGTGATCGTCTCGGGCACCGAACATCGGCTGACCCAGGCCGTGGGCCTCAACATGACCTTCAACGGCATCGTCATCGCAGCCCTGGCGCGCAACTTGGCGCTGCTCATCCCCATCGTCAGCGTCTTTATTGCGGGGCTCGCCGTGGCCAGCGCCTCGCTCAAGGTCTTCTACGGCGTCTCGGAGGGCATCGTGCTCATCATCCAGGGCATTATCCTGCTCACCTTGGTGACGTTCCAGTTCGCCACCACCTACCGGGTGCGC
>JBCDHK010000299.1:0-4996 GCA_038750185.1 Pseudomonadota bacterium | reverse complement strand
GAGCCGATGTCGCGAATACTCTCCAACGGGTAGTTGTCCAGGATCAGCGCAATGGTGGCGGCGTTGTATAGATTGACCCAATAGGCAAACTGCTCATCGCGCGAGAGTGTCGTGACGGCAACGCCCTGCAGCGTATCGATATAACCACCAAGTGCGGCCCGCCCCGACGCCCCCGCGCCCGCGTAATCGAGCCGATTGGCCCCAGGGCCGACGCGCAGATGGCGCTCCAGAAACGCCCCCCAGGCGCTGTGATCGACCTGCACCGTGGAGGCGGGATCGTGGCGCTGCCAGATCGGGTGCTCCAGTTCGGACGACGGCACGGCAAGGCGTTCGAGCGCGCCCAGCACGGCGGGAACGAGCAAGAGAGCAAAAGCGATCAGGCGCATGGGTAGGGTCTCCTTTGTCGCATGCGCCTAAAACAGCACCAGAGGCGGCGCGGGACAAGCCGACCTCACGCCCTTGTGCGCAGGGGATCGCCGCGGCGTGTGGTGGCGTGGCCGGGGCTGTGCAGGCTAATCTTCTCGGAGGTCCGTCTAAAGGATCACGAAATCCCCGGCATCGAGCATTGGCGCGCCACTCAGCACGGCAAAGCGCACCGGGGCTGCGGGGCCGAAGCCGTCTGCATCGTAAAACAGATTGCCGCCCGTATAGAGCAGGAAGTCATTGCCATCGAGCGCCGCCGCGCCCAGGCGCAGGTTGGCCGCGCTCAGACCGCCAGGCAAGAGCGCCGTGAAGCCTTGGCTGTCGAGGACCAGCGTGTCGAGGTTTGGCGCGAAGTCCACCACCACATCCGTGCCGCTGCGCTGGCTGGCGGGGCCGGCGAACACGCCGTCGAAGACAAAGCTGTCGGCATCGCCCCCACCCAGCAGCGTGTCGTTGAGCGCGCCGCCGTTGAGCGTGTCTTGGCCGCCGCCGCCGAGCAGCGTGTCGTTGCCCAAGCCGCCCTCGACGCTGTCGCGCCCGTTGGGCCCGCTCTGGGCGGTATCCTCGAAGCGGTCGTTGCCGTCTTCGAGGAAGATGGTATCGGCGCCGCCATCGCCAAAGACGGTGTCATCGCCCGCGCCTGCGTGCACGGTATCGGATTGGCCGCCGCCTCGGATCTCATCGTCGCCGAGGCCGCCAAGCAGTAGGTCGTCACCGTCGCCGCCGTCGAGCGTGTCGCGCCCTTGGCCGCCGTCGAGCCTATCCCCATCGGCGCCGCCTCTCAGGCTGTCCGCGCCGTCTTCGCCACGAAAGTCGTTGGCGCCGCGACCGCCGAGGATGGTGTCGTGGCCAGGCCCGCCCAGCACCGTGTCGCGCCCGTTGAGATCGGACTGGGTATCATCGAGAAACAGATCGTTGCCGCCGCCGAGCATCACGTCATCCGCCCCGGCATTGCCGACCACGGTGTCGTTGCCCTCGCCCCCGTTTAAGGTATCGGGCTGGGGGCCGCCTTGGATAAGATCGTTGCCGTCGCCGCCCTCGATCATGTCCGAGCCGGTGCCGCCCAAGAGCGAGTCGTGGCCGCCGCGGCCCAGCAAGGTGTCGTTGCCATCGAGGCCAAACACGGTGTCGGCCCCACCGAGCCCGGTCTGGGCCGTGTCCTCGAAGGTATCGGCGCCGCTGCCGAGGTTGGCCCTGTCGGCGCCGTCGCCCCCGCGCACGAGATCATCGCCAGGGCCCGCCAGGAGGACATCGCCCTGATCGCCACCGTCGAGAGTGTCGTTGCCCTCGCCCCCGAGGAGACGGTCACCCTCGGAGCCGCCCTGGATGACATCGTCGCCCTCGCCGCCGTCGAGCGTGTCAGCCCCGCCGCGCCCGCGCAGCGTGTCGTTGCCGGTGCCGCCTGCGACACTGTCGGCGCCGTTGGGCCCGCTGAGAGTATCATCGCGGAAATCGTCGGCGCCAGGGCCGAGATCGATGGTGTCGGCGCCTGCATCGCCAAAGACGGTGTCATCGCCCGCGCCCGCCTCGATGGTGTCGGGCTGGGAGCCGCCGCTGATCACATCGTCGCCGTCGCCGCCCAGGATGCTGTCGTTGTTGTTGCCGCCGCGCAGCACGTCGTTGCCGGCAAAACCGTTTAGCGTGTCGTTGCCGTCGCGCCCGTTCAGCGTGTCGTCCTCGGCGGTGCCATCGAGCGGATCGGCCCCGGTGCCGCCGTCGAGCGAGACCCCGGCTGGCTCGAAAGCGAGGTTGGCGGCGGTGAGCGGTGTGCCGAACTGGCTGGCGTGGAAGGCGTCGAACTGGGTGCCATCGGCAAAGGTGATGCGGGTGACGTTGGAGAACGGCTTGGAGAGCAGTCCGCCGATCGAGCCCGGGCTCGACCCTAGCACCTGGGTGGGATCACTGAGGCCAAAGCCTGCGCCGATAAGGATGACTTCGGTCGCGACATCGAAATCGAAGGCGCGGTTGAGCCCCTGCCCAGGGCGCACCAGGAAGGTGTCCGCGCCCTGATCGCCGAGCAGACTATCGACACCAGGCCCGCCCTCAAGCGTATCCTCGCCGTCACCACCTTGGAGTTGATCGTCGCCAGGCCCGCCCATCAGGAGATCGTCGCCCTGCTGACCGAACACCGTGTCGCGCCCGGACCCGCCCTGGAGCACATCGTTGCCCTCTGAGCCTTGCACGCGGTCGTTGCCGCCGAGGCCGTCCAGGGTATCGTCGACCAGGGTGCCGAAGATGGTCTCGCCAAACTCGGTGGCGATGGGCGGGGTCTCGCCCTGCTTGATCTTGCCCTCGATCTCAAAGCCGATGTCGGCCAGGAGCGAGAGGTCGATGTCGGTGGGCAACCGGCGGCGGCCTTGGATCGAGATCGGGTCCATCAGCACGCTGTCGCCCTCAAAGCCGTCCTCGACGTGGCCGAGATCGGGTTCGAGGGGGATCGGCCCGCCGTGGGCTTGCACGGTGTTGGGCCCGTCAAAGGAGGCGCCGGCGCCGATTGCGCGAAAGATCGGCGAGGTGCCGATGCCCAGCACATGGCCCATCTCGTGCAGTGCGGTGTCGATGAAATCGGTGCGCCCGGAGACGGGGGCGTCGATATTGAAGTTCCACGTGCGGTTGGAGTTGAAGCTGATCGAGCCGACGTAAGGTTCAAAGTCGCTCACCGGTCCCTGGCCGCGGAAATTGGACGAGGTGCGCGAACTGAAGATATCGCCGGTGGCGCCGCTGGAAAAGCCGCCGCGCCCGACGACCTGGGTTGGCAACACGGTGGTACCAGCGACGAAGATCAGCACGTCGTCGATGGGCTGGTCGAGGACGACGAGGGTGTTTTGTTCGGTCTGGGGGTTGCGCACGGTAAGGGGGGTGCCGGCGGCGACATCGTCGAACTCGTCGCCGATGGCGTTTTCCCAGATCGCGGCGGCGGCTTCGAGGGCGGCGCGGGCGGCGGGGTCGTCGAAGAAGCCGTTGTCGAAACGGTAGTCGAATTCGATGGTAAAGCTCATCGGGCGCCCTCGGTCGTCTTAGAGAGTTGACGGCTGGACCGTCAGAACGCCTTGACGCTATCACACCCGCGCCCATCTGCCAGCAGCCTACGGTTGCGACCCGTTGTCAGGTTTGGCGTGAGAGAGAGCTCAGGCGGTATCGGGGCCAGGATCGTGCCCGAGCTGAGGGCCCGGACTGGCCAAGCAACCCGAGAGCAGCAGTGCCGCACCCAGCGCCAGCACCACGACCGCCGCCACCAGCGCCCAGCCGCCTGCCGTTTGCGCCTGGCCGAGCAGCGCCGCCCCCACCAGTCCGCCCAGATAATAGCTGGTGAGATAAAGGCCGTTGGCCGCAGCACGCTCGGCCTTTGCGGTGCGGCTGATGTAATTGGTCGCGGCTGCCTGCATGAAAAACGTCCCCGCCCCGATCAGCGCCAGCCCGGCCAGGACCAGCGCGAGCGAGGGCACCAGCGTCAGCCCTACCCCGCCCAAGGCCGCCAGACCCGAGACGAGAAACACCCGGCGCGGCCCCTGGCGCGCCACAGCCTGTCCGGCGAAGGGGGTGGTGAGCAGCGCCGGGGCAAACACCAGATACACCAGCCCAAGCAACGCCGGATCGAGGGTAAAGCTCTGCGTCAGGTGGAAGTTGACGTAGGTGAACACGCCCACGAAGACGAACAGGATCAAAAAGCCGATCAAAAACGCCGGGCGCAGTGCAGCGTCGCCCAGATGCGCGCGCCAAATCGCCAGCGCCGGCCCGCTGCGCTGGGGCGGCTCGGCATCGCGCGCCCCGATCAGCACAAACGCCAGCACGGCGCCAGAGAGATTGAGCACGGCAAAGGCATAGAACGAGCCCGAGAGCCCAAAGACATCCGCCGCCGAGACCGCCAGCACCCGTCCAAACAGATTGGAGGCGACATTGCCCGTGACATAGGCCGCCATGGCACCGCCCGCCGCGGTGACATCGCACTGCTCGGAGAGATGGGTCAGCGTCAGCGTAAAGGCTGCGGCCATGAACATGCCCTGCACGATGCGCAAGAGAAGAAACCCCTCGACACTCTCGACCACACCGAGCAGCGCCGTCGGGATCGCCAGGAGCGCCAGGCAACGCCAGATCCACGCCTTGCGGTCGAGGCGATCGGCAAACCAGCCGACCAACAGCCCCGAGGCGGCCATCCCCAGCGTCGAGGCGTTGACAGCCACGCCCATGGCCGCGGCATCGACGCCGTAGGCGCTCACCAGACGGGGCAACAGCGCCTGGCTGCCAAACAGATCGATCAGGGTGAGAAAGGCGATCACGGCGACGATGGTGCCGCGGCGCAGCACGTCGCGCGGGGTGTGACCGGCCATCAGGCTGCGGCGCGCGGTGGACATGGCGCGGGCTCCTCTCTCTGCTGGCCGTAGCGTTTATTTTTCGGCTGGGCTTGGTGTGCTGGTGGTTTCGCTGTGGGCGCCTTGAAACATCTGGCGAATATCGACGGTCGAGCGCTGGCCCAGATCATCGTAGTGGTCATCGAGCCAGCGCGTGGCCGAGGCGCGTCCGATCTCGAAGAGATGCTGCAAGAAGGCCCTTTCGGCGTTGAGCTTGGAGGTGG
>JBCDHK010000298.1:0-4997 GCA_038750185.1 Pseudomonadota bacterium | reverse complement strand
GTCTATGGCTTGCACGCCAACAAGCGCCCGTTGACCCGCCTCGCCCCGCTCATCGATTATGCGATCGTCCATGGCCTGGGGCGCGCGCGACCTGGAAGGCCCAGCAGTAATCGGCGTAGCGCGCGCTGAAGCTGACGGTGCAGCCGCCAAGGCGCTGCGCGGCGGCGTGGATGCCCTCGCCGAGATCGGCCTGGGGCGCGACATGAAACAGCGCTAGCCAGCGGCTGAGCACGGCGTGGGCGAGGCGCGGCATGGCGCGTTGCTGGCCGAAATCGACCACATGCAGCCGTCCTCCCGGTGCGGTGGCGGCAAGCGCGCGGTCGAGCGCTGCGTGCCAATCAGGCACCATGGAGAGCGTGTAGGAGAAGAATACACGCTCGAAGCCTTCGACCTCGAACAGCGCACGCGGATCGATTGCCGTTGCATCGGCCTCAGCCAGCGCGATCCGCTCGCCAAGGCCCGCCTTGACGACCTTGCGCTTGGCCGTCTCCAGCATCTGGGCCGAGATGTCGAGGCCATAAAAGCGCGCCTCCGGGTAGCGCGTTGCGGCCAGCACCAGATTGCGTCCGGTGCCGCAGCCCATCTCTAAGACATGCGCGCCGGGGGGCGGGGCGAGTTCGTCGAGCAGCCGGTCGCGCCCGAGCAGAAAGAACTTACGCGTGGCGTCGTAGATATGGCGCTGGCGGCGGTAGACGCCGTCCATCAGCGCGGCATGGGCGCGCGTCGGCGTGGCGTTCATGCCGCTCGCCGGTAGAGGTGGACGCCGCCGTAGACCGCCGAGCGGTCACGCGCGGTGAGATCGGCCGAGCGCTCTGCCTCATAGTGCCACTGGGCAAGGAGCGCGGGGTCGAGGCGCCCTGGCAGCAGGCTCTCCAGATCGGCGGTGCGAAACAGCACCCGCGCATCGGGGCGTGCGGCACGGGTGATCGCCTGCCATAGAGCATTAAGCTGGGCGTCGTTCATCCAGTCCTGGGCATCGAGCAGGATCACGGCATCGAGCGAGCCCGGCGCCTCGGCGCTAAGCCGATCGGTCATCGACGCGTTGGTGAACTCGACCCGTCCGGCGCGCGCGCGCAGCGTCTCGAAGTGACGCGCCTGGAGATAGGGCGGTAGCGAGGCGCCGTCGCCCGGTGCATAACGCCGGCCAAAAGCCTGCCAGGCAAAATAGTTCTCGGAGATGGGGAAGTCGCAGACCAGTTTCTCCAAGCGCTGGCGCAGCACCACCGCCATATCGCCGCCGCCCTCGCGGGCGAGCTTGTCGTATTGCGCGGGCGGGATGCCAAGGCCAAACAGCGACGCCTTCATGCCGGTCACACGGCGCACCAGCCAGTGTTGAAAGACGGGCGCGATCTCGGCCTCGAAATAGGCGCGCTGCTCGGTGGTGTCGCGCATCTCCAGAAGGGGGGCGAGGCGCACCCCGAGCACCTTGGCGCCGAGGTGGGCCAGCCAGATGAAGCGCCCGAGCAGCCCCTGACGGTAGAGCCCACGCGCAAGCCGCGTGATGCGCCGACGCAGCCGCCAGTCGCGCCCGTCCCAATAGGCGCGGGTATCATCGGGCAGGCGGGCGCGCAGATGGCGGCGGTAGAGATCAGGGTTGGCCGGATCGTCGGCCTGGCCGATCAGGCGGAAGTAGGTCTGGTGATTGGGCGCGTGCTGGAGCGCTGCCTGCTTCAGTCGCCCGAGATGGATGTGGTGCGGATTGAGATCGACCGCGATCACCGCACCCGGATCGGCGCTCAGATACGACAGCGCATTGCAGCCCCCCGAGCAGATCGTGAGCAGTCGCGCGCCGGGTGCCAGCGCCAGCCCGTCGAGATCGACCTCGGGATCCTCCCAGATCTGCGGATAGACCAGCCCGGAAAAGGCGAAGCTGAAAGCTCGCTCCAGCAGGCCCTCGCGGCTCAGGGGGCGCGCTTGGTGGACGGCACGTCCGATCAGATCGCCGTCGCTACGCGCGACCGTCGTGTCGAGGTTGGACATGCGAGCTCCTTTCGCAGGCTGCTGACTGCGCGCGCATAGGGCAGCCTCGAAGGACGAACGTCAAGGGCGGGCGGCGGCGTTTGCCCGATGTTCTGCTATAGTTGGGAGGGCGGGCGCAGCGCGCGAAAGATCTCCAGCGTCTCGGGCATGTAGCGCTCGCCATAGCCCATATTCAGCCCCAGCGTCATGGTTTGGAGCACACCCGCCGAGACCAGCGTCGGCACACGGTGGCTGCGCGCGAGGCGGGCGTAGTAGTCCATATCCTTGTGGCAGTTGGCGAGCGCGAACTTATGGGCCGAACTGTCGCCCTCCAGCGCGTATTTCGCCCAGTTCTGGTAGTTGCCGCAGGTCATGCCCGAGTTGGACACGATCTCATGCAATACCGCGGGGGCGACGCCGATCTGCTCCAGCGTGGAGAAGGCTTCGGCCCAGATCGAGGCGTAGCCGACGGCGATCAGATTGTTGATCAGCTTGACGGCATGGGCCGAGCCTACGGGGCCATTGGTCGGCACGATCACGCTGGCCCAGGTCTCCAGGAGCGGGCGGATGCGCGCCAGCGTCTCGGCGTCGCCGCCGACGTAGGTGGTCAGCTCGCCCTCCCAGGCGTGGGCAGGCGTGCGCGAGAGGGGCGCATCGACGAGCGTGATGTCGTGCTCGGCCAACTCGGCAGCGAGGCGCGCGGTGGAGGTCGGGTCGGCGGTGGTGCTGTCGATGATGGTGAGCCCCGGGCGCGCCGTCTTGAGGATCTCGGCCACATTGGCCTCGACCTCGGGCGAGCCGGTGACGCAGAGCACGATGATGTCGCACTCAGCCGCCATGGCCTCGGCAGACGGGCATTCCACCGCGCCGCGCCCAACCAGATCGTCGACCGCCTCGCGCTTGCGGTGGGCCATGACACGCAGCGGAAAACCCTTATCCACCGCGTTCTTGGCCATACCCCAGCCCATCAAGCCGACGCCGATAAAGCCCACTGTCGGTTTGTCGCCCATGGTTTCTTCCCCATTGATTGCCGTTTCTAAATCGATTTAAGCTCGGATTTAGGCCTCGTGCAAACCGTAATGCGCCAGTTTCGGAGGAGAAATGCTGCTCGCTCGCCAGACCGCCGTCATCACCGGTGCTGCCTCCAAGCGCGGGCTCGGACAGGCGACGGCACGCCTTTTTGCCGAGCACGGTGCGCGTCTGGCGCTGCTCGATCTCGATGGTGCGGGCGCGAACGCGTTGGCGGGTGAGATCGGTGAGGGCCATCTCGGGCTGGCGTGCGATGTCACGCAGCGCACCGATTGCGCGCGCGCGGTCGCCGAGGCCCTGGCAGAACTCGGGCGCATCGACGTGTTGGTCAACATCGCCGGCATCACCTCGCCCCAGCGCGTCGCTGAGATCGACGACACCACCTACGACCGGGTGATGGACGCCAGTATGCGCGGCACGTTGCTGATGACCCAGGCGGTGCTGCCCGCGATGCAGCGCCAAGGCGCGGGCAGTATCGTCAACATGTCCTCGGTCTCGGCCCAGCGCGGGGGCGGGGTCTTTGGCGGCGCGCATTATTCTGCGGCCAAGGCGGCGATTCTCGGCTACACCAAGGCCTGCGCGCGCGAACTGGCGGGGCAGGGCATCCGCGTCAATGCGGTCTGCCCAGGGTTTATCGACACCGACATTACAGCAGGGCGCCTCAGCGCCGAACAACGCAAAGGCGTGGTCGCCGCCATCCCCATGGGCCGCGCCGGGCGTGCCGAGGAAGTGGCCGGGTGCTGCCTATTCCTGGCCTCGGCCCTCTCGGGATACTGCACCGGTACCGAGGTCGATCCCAACGGCGGCGCCCATATCCACTAGCCCAGCAAGGAGGCCCCATGCAGATCGGTTTTATCGGGCTCGGCGCCATGGGCGCGCCCATGTGCAAGCGTCTGGGCGAAGCTTTTCCGGGCATGCTCAGCGTGCACGATCTCGACCCGGCGGTGACGGCGCGCGTGGCCAGCGAGAGCGGGGCCGACGCCACGCCTTCGATTGCAGCCTTGGCGGCGCGCGTCGATGTGGTGCTCACCTGCGTGCCCGATAACGCCGTGTTACGCGAGGTCTATCTGGGGGCGGGCGGCATCGGCGCGACGATCCCCGCAGGCGCGATTACCATCGATTGCTCGACCGTGGGCCCCGATGCGACGCGCGATGTCCACGCAGGGCTGGCCGATAAGGGCGTCTCGCACCTCGATGCCCCCATGCTGGGTTCGATCAAACAGGCCAACGAGGGCACGATCAGCTTTGTCGTCGGCGGCGAGGCGGAGGCGTTCGAGCGCGCCAAACCGGTGCTGGGCGCCTGCGGTGGGCTGATCCGCCACTGCGGTCCTTCGGGGGCGGGCAACCAGATGAAGCTCGTCCACCAGACCCTCGTCGCCGGACACGCCGTGGCCGTGGCCGAGGCGCTCGGGCTCTGCCTGGAGACCGGCACCGACATCGAAGCCTTCTACGACATCGTCACCCAAGGCACCGGCTTTGCCTATTCGCGCTACTTTGAAAACCGCGTGCCGCGCATGCGCGAGGGCGAGTTCTCCGCACTCTTCATGTTGCGCTTTATGCTCAAGGACGCGCGGCTCGCGCGCGACATGGCCCCCGATCCGGCACACTATCCAGCCCTTGCCGCCGTCATCGCCACGCTGGAGGAGGCCGAGGCGGCAGGCCACGGCGAGGCGGATTTCTCGGCGGCCATGCGCGCGATCTCGACGCGCATCGCCAAGCCCGTCGAGCGCGCCTGAACCATGGCACGCCGGCCGACCCAGCGCGAGATCGCGCAAAGCCTCGGCCTCTCGCCCGCCACGGTCTCGCTGGCCCTCAAAGACAGCCCGATGATCGCCGCCGAGACCCGCGCCTTGGTGCGCGCCGCCCTCCACGAGGCCGGCTATGTGCCCAATGTGGCGGCGGCCTCGCTGCGCACGGGGCGCACGCGCATCGTCGGGGTGAGCTTTCACAACATCGCGCATCAGTTTTTTGCCGAGATGCTGATCGCCATCGAAGAGACGCTGGGCGGG
>JBCDHK010000297.1:0-5015 GCA_038750185.1 Pseudomonadota bacterium | reverse complement strand
CCATGACACAGACGCAGCGCCGCCGCGAGTTTGATCGTTTGATCGCGCTCAAGGATGGCGCTGGCGGTCGGTTCAAGGTTGGGGAGATCACTGCGGACGCCATCCGCGCCAACCTGGAGAGCTTGTCCCCTGGCGCCGCATCAAACCGCCTGAAAGCTTGGCGCGCTGTCATGAGCCATGCTGTTGATCGAAGCTGGGTTGATCGTTCTCCAGCCCATGACGTGAGAGCCCCGCAACCAAAGTCTGGCGATGGTCATCGCGCCTGGACGAAAGACGATATTGAGGCATTCCGCGCCGCTTTGCCTATCGGCACGCGACACCGCCTCGCAATGGAGCTTGCCTACTGGACCGGCGCCCGCCGTGGCGATCTGGTGCAGCTTGGACCACAGCACATCGGCGTCGACGGTTGGCTACAATACAGGCAGAGCAAGACGGGCAGGGATGTCGCAGTACCCTTTCGGGCTGACCAGGTGCCGCACCCGGCTTTGGCCAAGGAGTGGGCGCACCTGGAGCGTGCGCTTGTCCTGGCTCGGCCTGGGCTGCTCTACCTCGCGACCCAGACCGGCGCACCAAGATCCAGCAATGCGGTGGGGGAGTGGTTCCGCCGCGCCTGTAAGGTCGCTGGCCTGCCGGATGGCTGCTCCATGCACGGCCTCAGAAAAGCGCGCGCATCCGCCCTTGCCGAGCTTGGCTGGTCCGAAGGGCAGATCATGGCTTGGACCGGCCACGACACGATGAAAGAGGTGGTGCGCTACACCAGATCGGCGCGTCGCCGTGTCATGATCCGTGGCGCTCTTGGCCCCTCTGACAGGAACGTGGTTGCCCTGCGTTCCTCTGAAGAGCAAAAAACCTAGGAAAAACAATGCTAAAGAAGCGGTGTGGTGCCCCGAGCCAGACTCGAACTGGCACGCCCGTTAAGGCGCCTGATTTTGAGTCAGGTGCGTCTACCGATTCCGCCATCGGGGCCTGCACCTAGCTTTACCCCGCGCCAGGGCCGATCTCAAGGGCTGCGCGGTATGCCTTTTGCCGGTGCTTGCGCTTAGATCTCGTCGATGGCCTCCAGCGACTCGGGCAGGATCTGGCCACCGTCGACCACGATCTGCTGGCCGGTGATGTAGCCGGCTTCGTCGGTGGCAAAGAACAGCGCCGCATTGCCGATATCGGCCACATCGCCGAGGCGCTTCAAGGGGATCGAGGCGGCCATGGTTTTCAGGTAGTCCTCGCCGAGATCCTGCAGGCCTTCGGTGTAGATGTTGCCCGGCATCACCGCGTTGATCGTGGTGTTGTAGCGCGCCAGTTCCATCGCCGCCGTCTTGAGAAAGCCGAGCTGGCCCGATTTGGAAGCGCCGTAATGCGCCCAGCCGGGAAAGCCCGTCACGGGCCCCGTGATCGAGGAGGTCAGGATGACACGGCCCTTGCCCGCCTTCTCGAAGGCCGGGATCGCAGCTTTGACGCCGAGGAAAGACGACTTCAGATTGGTACGCATCACGGTGTCCCACTCGTCGGGGTCCATGTCGACCATCTTGGTCTGGGGGAAGGCGCCGGCATTGGCGCAGAGGATGTCGAGCCCGCCATGCGCCTCGACCGCAGCCCCCACCATACGTTGTACGTCTGCCCAGTCGCCCACATCACCCAGCACATGGGCCGCGGTGTGGCCTGCGGCGGTGAGTTCCGCGACGGTGGCCTTGGCCGCGTCCTCGCCGCGCGCGGCGATCATTACCTTGGCCCCCGCTTTGGCAAAGACGGCAGCGATGCCCTTGCCGATGCCCTTGGAGCCGCCGGTGACGAGGACGCTCTTGCCTGCGATCGAGGTGAACATGGGTCTTCTCCCTTGTTGGTCGTTATCCGGTGCGCCGCCCCGCCAGCCGCCGCCACACCCAAGGCAGCCCAAGCCCGAGGGTAAGGGCGGCGAAGGAGGCGGCCACGGTCAGAATACCCACCGTCGGCACCAGCGGCGAGTAGCCCGAGACCATCTTGGCGTAGAGCCACTCGGGCAGGGTCGAGTCGGCGCCGGTGGTGAAGAGCGAGAGCGGAAAATTGCCCCAGCTGAGCAGAAAGGCAAAGAGCCCCGCCGAGATAATGCCGGGCAGGAGCAGCGGGATCGTTACCTCGCGCATCACAGCCCAAGTGGAGCAGCCCATGTCGCGCGCGGCTTCTTCTAGGGCGGGGTCGAAGCCATAGGCGCGAATGGCGATGATCAGCGTGGCGATGGGCGCGATCCAGACCAGATGCGCCACCACGGCCGTGTGCCAGGAGGGGATGACGCCGATGGCGTTGAACCACATCAAAAGGGCGAGGCCGAGCACGGTTTGGGGAAAGAAGATCGGCAGCAGGATCGCCTTTTGGAAGGTCTTGCGGTAGCGCCAGGAATAGCGGGCGAAAGCCAGCGCGCCGAAAAACCCCACCACCATGGAGACTACCGTGACGATGCCCGCGACCTTGAGCGAGGTCAGCAGCAGGTCGGCCACCGTCGGGCTCTCCAGCGCCTCGGCGTACCAGCCGGTGGCGTAGCGGCGGATCGGAAAGGTCAGATAGCGCGCCTTGGAGACGCTGGCAAAGCCGACCGAGACCAGCGGCAGATAGAGAAACACGATGGCCGCCACGCCGTAGGCATAAAGCGCGAGGCGGGTGGTGCGGCTTGGCCCCATCCCCGCCATCAGCGCCTACCCATGATGCGGTCGAGATCGACGCGGGCGACACCGAAAAGCGCCAGCGTGCCGATGATGGCGATCAGGATCATGGCGAGCGCCGAGCCCAGCGGCCAGTTCTGGCCATAGGTGAAGGCGGTCTCGACCTCATCACCGATCACGATTACGGCTTGGCCGCCGAGCAGTTTGCTCTCGGCGATGGCGCCGGCGGAGAGCACGAAGCAGAGCAGACAGCCGACCACGATGCCGGGCGCGGCCAGCGGCAGATCGATCTCGCGCAGGATCGTCCAACGCCCGGCGCCGAGGTCTGCGGCGGCTTGGCGGGCGTCATCGGGCACCATGGCGATGCCTTGGGCCAGCGGAAACAGCATGAACGGGAAGTAGACATAGACCAAGCCGAACACGATGACGGGGACGTTGTAGAGGAGCCCGTCAAAGCCCTCGCCCGTCCAATAGCGGACATGGCCCTCGATCAGCCCGCCCTTCATCAGCGTCAGCACCCAGCCGAAGAGGCGGATGTTCTCGGAGACGAAGAGGCTCATCACCACGGCGAGGGTCAGCACCAGAGCGAAGCCGCGAAACACCTTGGCCATGGCATAGGCGAGCGGCCAGCAGAGCACGAAGAGGATCACCGTGGCCGCCAGCGCCATGCCGAGCGACCAGGCGAGCGACTTCCAGTAGCCCTGCGCGATGAACTCGCCATAGGCAGAGAAGTCGGGCACATGGGCGAGATCGAACACGTTCTGCGGCATGGTCGAGAAGGCGGCGACCACCAGGAGCGGGGCCAGAAAGCCCAGCCCCAGCAAGAGCGCGAGGGGCAGGGCGCTGAGGAGGCCTAGGCGGCGGTCGGTGCGCTCCATCTCAGGGCTCCCGGATCAGGTGGCAGCGCTCGAGATCCCAGCCGAGGCGGACGGGGGCGCCGGGGGCGGCCTCGATGCGGTGCTCGCGCAGCACTTCGGCGGTGAACTTGGTGCCGTCGGCCAGATCGATCTCGTATTGGTGGCGCGAGCCGAGCGCGTATTCGGCGTGCAGGCGGCCTTCGACGGTGGCCTCGGCCGCCTCGCCTTCGCCCAGAAAACGCACGCTCTCAGGGCGCACCACCAGCGTGGCGGCATGGCCGTTGAGGCCAAGGCGCACCCCGGCCTCGGGCGCAAGCGCCACCGCGCCGGCTGCGATGCCGTTGGCGCCGGGGCGAAGCGTCACCAGGTTCACCTCGCCCATGAACTCGGCCACGAAGCGGCTTGTCGGCTTGGCGTAGATCTCGTCAGGCGTGGCGATCTGCTCGAAGCGGCCTGCGCGCATGATGGCGATGCGGTCGGA
This sequence comes from Pseudomonadota bacterium, assembly GCA_038750185.1. Classification (GTDB taxonomy): domain Bacteria; phylum Pseudomonadota; class Alphaproteobacteria; order Rhodobacterales; family Rhodobacteraceae; genus Thermohalobaculum. Next base: position 1,047 of record JBCDHK010000297.1, on the reverse strand, counting down.
CATCACCATGGCCTCCTCCAGCGAGTGGGTGATGTAGACGAAGGTTTTGCCGGTGCGCTCGTGCAGGTCCTTGAGTTCCTTCTCCAGCGTCTTGCGCAGCCGGTAATCGAGGGCCGAAAGCGGCTCATCGAAGAACAGGATCTCCGGGTCGAAGGCCAGCGCACGCGCCAGCGCCACCCGCTGGCGCTCACCGCCCGAGCACTCCTGGATGCGCTTGGTGTAGTATTCGGGGGCCAGGCGCAGCAGATCGAGCAACTCCAGCGCGCGCTCTTTGCGAGTGCGGCGGTCGACGCCGCGGATCTTGAGCGGAAACTCGATGTTTTGGCCGACGCTGCGATGGGGAAAGAGGGCAAGCGACTGAAACACCATGCACGTCGGGCGCTCATTGGCGGGGACGGTATCGATGCGGCGCTCGCGCAGCCAGATCGTGCCGCTGGTCGGCGCCTCCATGCCCACAAGCAGACGGATCAACGTGGTCTTGCCGCTGCCCGAGGGCCCGACGATGGTAAGGAACTCGCCCTCGGCCACGGTGAGATCGATGCTGTGGAGCGCCGTGAACGCGCCAAAGCTCTTTTCGAGGCCCGCGATGCGCAGGATTGGCAGATCGGCCATGCTGATCGGTCCCGGCGGTGGCCGGCCCGCTCGGGGCCGGCACTATCGCCTCAGCCGCGCTTGGCGGCGTTGTAGATGCGCGACAACTCGGCGTAGGAGGCGACCACGTCGTACTCGACCGAGCGTGCCATCTCCTCTTCCAGGCTGTCCCACTGGATCGCGTCCAGTTCGTCGGTGTCCCAGAGCGCAAAGACCTCCGGATCGCCCATCTGGCAGACCGGATTGTAGGTGCCCTCGGCAAAGCCCACCGCCTTGGAGATCGCGCCGCCTTGGATGAACTCCAGGAAGTCCTCGGCGAGCGTCGAGGGATCGGGGTTGGCGACGAGCGAGGTCAGTTCGATCCAGACCACGCCGCCTTTGCCGTCGATGGGACCCGATTTGGGGGTGATGGCGCGCACGTTGGTCAGCCCGTCGAGGCGGGCGGGCGAGGCGGTG
>JBCDHK010000296.1:0-5037 GCA_038750185.1 Pseudomonadota bacterium | reverse complement strand
GCACGGCGATGACACCTGTCCTGATCGACACCGACCCCGGCATCGACGATGCCATGGCCATCCTCTACGCCCTCGCCGACCCGGCGCTCGATGTGCTCGGCCTGACCAGCGTGTTCGGCAATGTCGATGTGGCCACGGCCACGGCCAACGCCCAGCGCTTGGTCGAACTGGCCGGCGCGGCGGTGCCCGTGGCCGCAGGCGCCGGTGTGCCGCTGGTGCAGCCGCCACCCCCCCATGCCGATTACGTCCATGGCGCCGATGGCTTTGGCGGGGCGGTTTTGCCCGAGCCGGCCCATCCCCCCGATCCGCGCCCGGCCTGGCAGTTCATCGCCGAGACCTGTGCTGCGCGCCCTCGCGAAATTACTCTGATCGCGCTCGGACCCCTGACCAATCTGGCCCTGGCACTCGACCAGCGCCCGGGCCTTGTGGACGATGTGGCCCAAGTGATCGTCATGGGCGGTGCCGTGCGCACGCGCGGCAATGTCAATGCCCACGCCGAGGCCAACATCTGGCAAGACCCCCACGCTGCAGCCCGGGTGCTGGAGGCGGGCTGGCCGGTGCGTCTGGTGGGTCTCGATGTGACTGAACGCGTGCGGCTGCTGCCCGAGGCGCTGGCGCCGATGGCGGCGACCTCACCGCGTGCGGGCGGGTTTCTCACCGAGGCGGCGGCGTTCTACTTCGATTTCCACCGCCGCACCGACGGCTTCTACGGCTGCTTTTTGCACGACCCTGCCGCCGTGATCGCAGCCCTGGCGCCAGAGCTTTTCGCACGTGAGCGCTTGGGCCTTGCCGTGGTCTCTGAGGGACCTGCCGCAGGCCAGACCACGGAGGACGCCGAGGCGGCCCCGACCGAGGTATGCCTCGGTGTCGAGGTCGAGGCGGTACTGGCCCGCTTTCTCAGTGTGCTAGAAGCCGGGCGTCTGCCCTGAGACCGATCAGAACGGCTCGAAGTCGTCGGCAGTGAGGGCCGGCGCGCCATTGAGCACGGCAAAGCGCACCGCAGCGCCCGGGCCATTGGCATCGGCATCGTAAAACAGCGCGCCGCCGTCATAGAGCACAAAGTCGTTGGCGTCCTGGGCGCTGGGGCCAAGGCGCAGAAGGCCCGCCCCAAAGCTGCCCGCAGAGAGCGCGGTAAAGCCCGCAGTGTCGAGAGCGATGCTGTCCACCCCGGGCGTGAAATCAACCAGGCGGTCGGTGCCGCCCGTGGCCGGATCCTCGAATACGAAGGCATCGGCACCGTCGCCGCCCACCAGCGTATCGTTGATCGCGCCGCCCGAGAGCCGGTCAGCGCCGCCGCCGCCGATGATCGTGTCGTTGCCAGCCCCACCCGAGACGGTATCGGCACCGTTGGCACCGCCCTGGGCGTCGTCCTCAAAGCGGTCGTTGCCAGGGCCGAGATCGACCGTGTCGGCCCCGGCATCACCGAAGACGGTGTCGTTGCCCGAGCCGCCCAAAAGCGTATCGGGCTGGGCGCCGCCGCGGATCAGATCGTTGCCAGCCCCGCCCTCGATGCTGTCGTTGTTGACGCCGCCGTCGAGCACATCGTTGCCGCCGGCGCCTTTCAAGGTGTCGTTGCCCGCCTCACCGCGCACGGTGTCGGACCCCGCAGCCCCCGATTGGGCGAGATCGAGGAACAGGTCGTCGCCCGGGCCGAGCAAGACCACATCGGCGCCGGTCCCACCCACGGCGGTGTCGTTGCCCGAGCCGCCGAACAGGGTGTCGGCCTGGTTGCCGCCGTTGAGGTGGTCGTTGCCTGGGCCGCCTTCGAGGCGATCCCGGAAGAAGCCGCCTTCGAGCACATCGTTGCCGTCGCCGCCGCTCAGGCGATCGTCGCCGCCGTTGCCGAGCAGCGTGTCGTCGCCCGAGCCGCCCTCGACGGTGTCGCGTCCGGTGCGATCGTTTTGGGTGTCGTCGCGAAACAGATCGTCGCCGGGGCCGAGATCGACGGTATCGGCCCCCGCGCCGCCGAAGGCAGTGTCGTTGCCGAGGCCGCCTATCAGGGTGTCGGGCTGGGTGCCGCCGCGCAGCACATCGTTGCCGTCGCCGCCCGAGAGGGTGTCGGCATTGCCGCCGCCGCTCAGCGCGTCGTTGCCGGGGCCGCCGATCAGACGGTCGTTGCCGGTGTTGCCGTTCAGGGTGTCGTTGCCCTGCTCGCCGTAGAGCTTGTCGGGGCCGTCGCCGCCCATGATCATGTCGTTGCCCAGGCCGCCCTCGGCCAGATCGGCGCCGCCGCCGGTGGTGATGAAGTCATTGCCGCCGCGCCCGAAGACCACGTCCACGCCCGGCGTGCCGTTGAGCGGCTGGGACCGGCCGTCGCCAATCACGAGGTTGGCATTGGCCAGGGTGAGTTGGTTGGGCGCGAACACCTGCCCCGCAAACTGAAACCGCTCGACGTTGATGACCGTGTCGAGCCCCTCGCCCGGGGCTGCGACCAGCAGGCGGTTGAACTGGTCGAGGAAGAAGAACACCTCGCCCGGTGCCGCTTGCCAGACGGCCAGGTCGATCGGCTCGCCGTTGAAGATATTGCCGCCGCCGCTGCCGCCGTCGAGAAAATCAAAGCCGATGCCGCCTTCGAGGGTGTCCTGGCCCGGCCCCGAGCGCAGCGTGTCGTCGCCCGCGAGGCCCTTCAGGCTGTCCCAATCGGCGGTCGGGGAGACGCGGCCCACGATCTCGTCGTTGAACTGGGTGCCGATGGCGCCTTCGACGCCGAGGATCTCGTCATTGAGGGCGGCACCTGCGCCCAGTTCGAAGGTGGCGCTGTCGATCACGATCTTGGCGCCGGTGGGTGCAAACTCATAGGTGACGATGTCGATGGCCGTGCGGTCGAGCACGTTCTCGCCGACGATGTTGACGCCGAGACTGAGGTCGTAGAGGTCCGAGCCCGGGCCGCCCTCTAGCTGGTTGCGCCCGGTACCGCCGACCAGGGTGTCGTTGCCGCCGGCGCCGCGGATCAGGTCGTCGCCGCCGAGCCCGCTCAGGATATCGGCGTTGTTGGTGCCAAAGAGGGAGTTGTTGGCACCGGTGCCGGTGAAGGCGAACTGGAACTGATCGAAGAACTGTTGCAGCGGCACGGCGCTGCGGGCGTTGTAGGAGGCGACCACGGCCTGGCCGATCTGCGCACCGCTCACGTTCGGCAGCGCAATCACCGCATCGGGAGGCCCGTTCAGCCCGAGAAAGGCGGGGTTGGTGAAGGTGGCGCGCTGGTTTTCGAGGAGCTGGCGCTCGGCAGGGGTCAGCCCCGGTGTGGCGAGATTGCTCAGGGTGCGGGCCAGGTCTTCGTTGAAGTAAAACTCGATCCCGGTGACGGTGCCCGAGGCTAGACGCGGAAAAGTACCAAGCCCTTGCAGGGGCGTGTTCTGCACGCTGAGCCCGGTGCCGAAAAAGCGCACTTGGCCAAGAAAGCCCGGATCGGTGAAGGTGATCACACCCGGGGCGCCCGAGACATTGGGGGGGGCGATGTTGAGGCCGTCGGTGATATCGGAGGTGCCGAAGTAGCCCTTGACCCCAGAGATGCCGTTGATCGGGTTTTCGCCGATCAGATCGAAGCTCTGCCCGTTGAAAGTGCCGACCCAAAACATGTATGCCCCCATGCTACTATACATTGCCCTAATGCCAGTCTCGGCGCTTTGGGCTTGGCCCACAACCGGGCAGAGCGTCTCATGGCGTTGGGGAATATGGCAGTCTCAGGCCGATTTTCGCCGCCTTCGCCGCGCGCCCACCTTGACGGCGCTCGCTGCGCGGACACCCTCTAGCATACCCCCCAACCAACGCGTGGAGACCACCATGAAAGCCCACACCGCTTCCCTGCTGAATGCGCTCGTGTTGATCGGCTGTTCGGCCTGGGCCTATCTCGGCGCCGTGGCGCCCTCGCCGACCATGCTGATCCCGGCTGGCTTTGGCGTGGCGTTGCTGGCCTGCTACAAGGGCGTCAAGGCCGAGAACAAGCTCGTCGCCCACATCGCGGTGACGCTGACGCTGGTGGTGCTGGTCGCGCTGGTCATGCCGCTGCTCGGCGCCTTGGGGCGTGGTGATGTCTTGAGCATTGTGCGCGTCGGCGCCATGATGGCGACCTCGGCGCTGGCGATGGTGTTCTTCATCAAGAGCTTCATCGACGCCCGCCGCCGTCGCGAAACCGTTTGAGCGGTTTATCCGGCAAGGCGCTATAACAGGCTCCAAGAGCCACGTATGGAGGAAACCATGGACCACACCCCGATCACCTGCGTCACTGACGATGCGTCGCTGCCCGGCACCGAGGCGCTTGCCCGCGTCACCGCCACGGAGGCCGCGCGCACCCTGATCGCCGAGTTGCAGGGCCAGCACGGCGCGATCATGTTCCACCAGTCGGGCGGCTGCTGCGATGGCTCCTCGCCGATGTGCTATCCCAAGGGCGAATTTCCCCTCGGGTCAAAGGACGTCCACCTCGGCACCATCGATGACGCCGAGGTCTGGATCTCGGGGCCGCAGTTCGAAGCCTGGAAGCACACCCAGTTGATCCTGGACGTCGTCCCCGGGCGCGGTGGCATGTTCAGCCTCGACAACGGCACCGAGCGCCGCTTTCTGGTGCGCAGCCGCCTGTTCTCCGACGCCGAGCTTGAGGCACTGGCCAGCGCCTGAGCCGCCTGCGGTGTCCCGATCTGCGATGTCTCTGGCGCGATCGGCGCTGATGGCGGCAGGTGCCCTTGCGCTTTTGCTGTTGAGCTTGCCCGCCAAGGCCGATCCCACGGCCGAGGGCACGCCGCTGGCCATCGCAGCGGCGCCCGTCACGCTCGCCCCTGTGACGCTGGCCTCCGGTGTCGCGGTATCGGGGGCGTGGCATCTGACTTCGGAGGATGCCCGCTTTGGCGGGCTTTCGGCGCTTCTAGTCGAAGACGCACGCCTCACTGCCCTCTCCGACCAAGGCTATTGGCTGAGTGCGCGTCTCGACCGCCAAGGCGAGGCGCTTTCGCTGAGGGGCGCTCGCCTCGCCCCGATCCGCAATGCCGAGGGAGAGCCGCTTCAGGGCAATGCCGCCGATGCCGAGGGCTTGGCCCGTGTGGG
>JBCDHK010000295.1:0-5046 GCA_038750185.1 Pseudomonadota bacterium | reverse complement strand
GCGCTTGGCGGCGCGTAGGAGCCGGCCACAAAGCGGCGATAGGAATTGGCGTGGGGGGCAAAGACCGCCATCGCCTCGGCCATGGTGGTCACGAGCCCCGCCACGGCCTGGCCAAGGCGGGGCGAGACCCCCTGCCCCGGCACACTCGCGAGCGCGTTGTGCGTGTCATCACCCATCAAGCTCACGTGAATGTGCTGGCCAGAGCCCGAGGCCGCACCGAAGGGTTTGGCCATGAAGGTCGCGTCCAGCCCCTGGGCCCGCGCCGTGCCGCGGATGGCGCGCTTGAGCCAGATCATGTGATCGGCGCCCGCCAGGGCATCGCTGGTGTGGCCCAGATTGATCTCGAACTGGCCCGGTCCAAACTCGCAAATCGCCGTCTCCGCCGGAGCGCCGAGGGCACGCGCGGCCTCGATGATAGCGCCGAGCACCGGCTCGAAGGCGCGCGCGATGTCGAGATCATAGACCTGATCGCGCGCCAGCACCGTCCCGCTCAGCGGATCGGGCGGGGGCGCGGGGCGGGCCGGATCGATCAGGTAGAACTCCAACTCCAGCGCCACCACTGGCGTGAAACCGAGCGCCACAGCCCGCGCCACCACCGAGGCCAGCACTGCACGCGGATCAAAGCCGCAAGCGCTGCCATCGGGCAGAACCAGCGTGCAGGCGAGCTGGGCCGTGTCCTCGCTCCAGCGCATGGGCGCGAGCGCACCCGCAATGGGTAACATCACGCCATCGGGATCGCCGCGCTCCAGCGCGAGGGCGTTCTCGGGCACGTCCTGGCCGAAGATATCGAGGCCCAGCGTCGAGAGCGGCAGCCGCAGCGCGCCCTCGCCCGCCTTGGCGATATGCTCAATGGGCACGCGTTTGCCGCGCACAACGCCGTTTAGATCGGTGACGAAAGCCTCGACGGTGCGAATATCGGGGTGGGCAGCGCGAAACGCCGCCAGTTCTTCGGTAAAACTCACGCCATGCTCCGTCCGTGGCATCGAGCGTAGAGGCAGAGCAACTCCAACGCGAGGCTGGCCCCGGCCAGCGCGGTGATCTCGGCATGGTCATAAGGGGGCGAGACCTCGACCACGTCCATGCCGATCAGCTTGAGCCCATCGAGGCGCCCCAGGATCGCCTTGGCCTGCCAAGTGGCCAGACCGCCGCAGACCGGCGTGCCGGTGCCGGGGGCAAAGGCGGGGTCGAGGCAGTCGATATCGAAGGTCAGATAACAGGGCCGGGCGCCGACACGCGCGCGGATACGCTCGGCCACAGCCTCAGCACCGATCTCATGAACGCGGTTGGCATCGAGCACTTCAAAGCCGGTCTTGGGATAAGTGGTGCGAATGCCCACTTGGATCGAGGCGGCGGGATCGATCAGGCCCTGCTCCGCGGCGTGGTGAAACATGGTGCCGTGATCGATGCGCTGGCCGTCCTCGGCGGCGGTGTCGCAATGCGCGTCGAACTGGATCAGCGCGAGGCCACCGCCGTGGCGCGCGGCATGGGCCTTGAGGCTCGGATAGCTGATGAAGTGATCGCCCCCCAGCACCAGCGCCGCCGCGCCCTGGCCGAGCACGCTGGCGATGGCCGCTTCGATCTCAGCCGGCACCTGTTCGGGCTGGCCAAAGTCGAAATCCACATCGCCCCAATCGACCACGCTTAGCGCCTCGAAGGGATCGAAGGGCGAGGGCCAGGCATGGCTCCAAGCCAATTGGGCCGACGCCGCGCGGATCGCCCGTGGCCCAAGCCGCGTGCCTGGGCGATTGGAGGTCGCGGTGTCGAAAGGCACGCCCATCACCGCCACATCGGCTCCAGCCAGCGCACGCGCATAGCGCCTTCGGCAAAACGACAGCGCGCCGGAGTACATCTGCTCGTCGTGGGTCGGCGTCTTAGGGTCTTCGGTAAGAAAGGCGTAGTCTTTACGGTGGGGATCGCGGGACATCGGGGCCTCGGGGTTTTGGCCATTGTTGCCCGCCTGCCAGGGGGATTGGCAAGGCGCGCGGCAATGCGGACAGCGTGCCAGCTTGACCGGCCCAAGATTTGCCCGCACAAAATTCCAGTCCAGCCTGGAGCGTTGCATGAACACCCTGCCCAACCTGCGTTCGACCCACGCCTATCAGGCGCTCGACGCCGCCCACCACTGGCACCCCTTTACCGATACCGCAGCCCTCAATGCCAAGGGCGCGCGGGTGATCGTCTCGGCCGAGGGGGTGTGGCTGAAGGACAGCGACGGCCACGCCATCCTCGATGGCATGGCCGGGCTCTGGTGCGTCAATGTCGGCTACGGGCGCACCGAGATTGCCGAGGCCGCGTTCGAGCAGATGCGCCGCCTCGCCTATTACAACACGTTTTTTCAGACCACTCACCCCGCCGCCGCCGAGTTTGCCGAAGCCGTCACCGCGGTCGCACCGCCCCAGATGAACCGGGTGTTCTTCGCCAATTCGGGCAGCGAGGCCAACGACACCGTCTTCCGCCTCGCCCGCCTCTACTGGGACTGCCTCGCCCGCCCGCGCAAGAAGCGGATCGTGGCCCGGATCAATGGCTACCATGGCTCGTCCGTCGCCTCGGCCTCCATGGGCGGCATGCGCGCGATGCATGCGCAATCGGGGCTGCCGATCGACGACATCGTCCACATCAACCAGCCCTACTGGTTTGGCGAGGCGCACGCGGGCGAGGACCCGCACACCTTTGGCCTGCGCCGCGCCCACGAACTGGCCGAGACCCTCGACCGCCTCGGCCCGGAGACCGTCGCCGCCTTCATCGCCGAGCCGATCCAGGGCGCGGGCGGCGTGGTGATCCCGCCGGAAAGCTACTGGCCCGAGATCCAACGCATCTGCCGCGAGCGCGACATCCTCCTGGTGGCCGACGAAGTGATCTGCGGCTTTGGGCGCACCGGCAATTGGTGGGGCTCGGAGACCTTCGCCATCGAGCCCGACCTGATGCCCATCGCCAAGGGGATGACCTCGGGCTACGTGCCCATGGGCGGCCTCCTAATCTCCGACCGCGTCGCCGAGGCGGTGATGGCTGAGGCGGGTGAGTTCTTCCACGGCTACACCTACTCGGGCCATCCGGTAGCCTGCGCAGCCGGTCTCGCCAACCTCCGCATCCTGCGCGAAGAACGCCTGATCGAGCGCGTCCAGGACGACATCGGCCCCTACCTCCAGACACGCTGGGCCACCCTGGCCGAGCACCCCCTCATCGGCGAAGCCCGCATGACCGGACTAATCGGCGCCATCGAGATCGTCGCCGACAAAGCCACCCGCCGCCGCTTCCCCGAGGCGGGCACCACCGGCGCCCGGGCCCGCGACCTCTCGCTCACACACGGCCTGGTGATGCGCGCTGTCGGCGATACGCTGGTGATCTCGCCGCCGCTGGTCATCTCCCACGAGGAATGCGACCTCTTGGTCGAGCGCGCCCGCGCCACCCTCGATGCGCTGGCCGACGAGAAAACCCGCGCGGGCTGGCGCGGCTGAGACCCAGCGAGAGAACGCCCATGAGTGTGTTGCAACTGCAAAGCCTACTCGGTCTCGTCCTGCTGCCCCTGGCGGCCTATGCGCTGCGCGAGCGCGACCGTCCACTCGCCCCCAAAACAGCGCTGCGGCTGGCGCTCGGCGGGCTCGGGCTGCAACTGGCCATCGCCGGGCTTTTGCTGCTGATCCCACCAGCCCGCGCGGCGGTGGCGAGCATTGCCGGCGTGGTCGACACGCTCCAGCAGGCCACCGCTGAGGGCACACGGCTGGTGTTCGGCTATCTGGGCGGCGGGCCGGCGCCCTTCGATCCGGTCGCCCCTCAGAACGGCTTTATCCTGGCGTTTCAGGCGCTGCCGCTGATCCTGTTCATCTCGGCGCTGACCGCCCTCCTCTACCACTGGGGTATCCTGCAACGCATCGTGCGCGCCTTCGCCTTTGCGCTGAGCCGCACGCTCGGCGTCTCGGGACCGCTGGCGACCTCGGCGGCGGCGAATGTCTTCGTTGGCATGGTCGAGGCGCCCGTGCTGATCCGGCCCTATCTGCGCACCCTCGACCGCGGCGGTCTGTTTGCCGTGATGAGTGTGGGACTTGCCACCATCGCCGGCACCGTGCTGGTGCTCTATGCCTCACTGATGGGCGCCACGCTGCCCGATGCGGCGGGCCATCTGGTGATCGCCTCGGTGATCTCGGCCCCCGCAGCCTTGATGCTGGCCGGGCTCATGGTGCCCACCGGCGAGACCCAAGCCCTGCCTCAGCCCCAAAGCGAGGACACCGCCGCCGGTCCCATCGATGCGATAGTGGCGGGCACGCGCGCGGGCGTCGAACTGCTGCTCGGTGTGGTGGCGACGCTCTTGGTGTTCGTGGCGTTGGTGGCGCTAGTCAATGCGCTGCTCGCCGCCATCGCCGGGCCATTCGGCCTGACGCTCACGTTGGAGGGCATCGCAGGCGCCCTCTTTGCGCCACTGATCTGGCTGATCGGCGTGCCCTGGGAGGAAGCTGCAGCGGGGGGCGCCTTGATGGGCCTCAAGACCGTGACCAACGAGTTCGTCGCCTTCTTGCGCCTTGGCGCCGACGAGACCCTGTCTGAGCGCTCGCGCCTTATCATGGCCTATGCGCTGGCGGGCTTTGCCAATTTCGGCTCGGTCGGCATCATGATCGGCGGGCTGACCGCCATGGTGCCCGAGCGGCGCACCGAGATCGTAGGACTTGGCCTCAAATCGCTGGTGGCAGGCACCCTGGCCACGCTGATGACCGGCGCGGTGATCGGTCTGCTCACGCCCCCTGCCGCGTAATGGGCTATCTCGACGCCAACGACCGCGTGGGCGAACACCCGCAGAGTTGGTACGCCGAGACCGCAGGCCCCCTGCCCGATCACGCGGCGCTGGAGGCGGACACCCGCGCCGATGTCTGTATCGTCGGCGGCGGCTATGCCGGGCTCTCGGCGGCGCTGCACCTGGCTGAGGCCGGGCGCTCGGTGGTGCTGATCGAGGCCAACCGCATCGGCTGGGGCGCTTCAGGGCGCAACGGCGGCCAAGTCGCCAGCGGACCGCGCGCCGATATGGACGACTACGTCGAGGCGGTCGGACGCGACGAT
>JBCDHK010000294.1:0-5060 GCA_038750185.1 Pseudomonadota bacterium | reverse complement strand
GGCGGGCCCGGTAGCGTCACAACCGCATCGATCCGGGCTTTTGCCAGACCGCGCAGGGTATCGATCAGGCAGCGCTCGGCACCGAACAGCGTTTTGCCCGCGGCATGGCCACAGACCAGGACGAGTGGTCTGTCGGGCTGGCGTCGGCTGTTGCCGGGGGTGCGCTGGATGGGGGCAGCGTCTGGGGAAGCGGGCATGAGCGGGTCGGGTTATGGCAGGCAGCGAGAACTCGGACAGGCAATACATCATGTCAAGCAGACGTTGTGGCAATAATTCCGAAAGGGTGGCGGCGTAAGGATCGGTGGTTCAAGGAGCGGCGGCGTAAGGACTGGCAGCTTTGCGGCACAGACACCCTGCGATGGATGCAGCACCAAGCCAAGCAGGGCCAAAAGGGCAGCCAGCCACACCAGAACATGTTCTGACTAGTCGCCCACGACGCGCCAGTGTGCCCGGGCGCAGATGCCTTCACAGCCGTTCAGGCCAAGGGCGCGTTGCTATGTTCTCGTCAGACTTGTGCCTCACACCGCCTTGCCTGGCCCAGGCTCACACCAAGACTGAGATCTGTGGGGGGGCGCCAAGCACCGCGCCATCGAGACGGGCGTAGTCTTCTGCAACACGCTCAGGCGGTAGGGCCGGGGTGTCGCGCCTTGGTGAGCGCGCGCTGTCTTGGCTGCTGGCAACGGCGTCTGCCGTCAGGGTCGCGGCAACCGTCAAGCCTTGGTCGCGAGACGCCCCGGGCTTGGCCTCACCGGCGCGTGCCAAGCGCCGTGTTCGCTCACCGGGGCCGTCTTCGCCCGTGTATCCAGCCGTGTATCCGGCGGTGGCAGCAGCCAGGGCTTGCTTGTTGGCCTCGGTCAGCGGCGCGGTTGCAATCCGTTGCTGGGAATGCATCGCGTACAACGGCGACATCGAAATCGTCGACAGCTGGAGCATGGACTGTACCTCTTGTTTCCCAGGGTTAAGCTCCAGTAAATTGGTTGATGATTTCCTAATGGGCGCCGCACCAAAGCGCCGTGCCCTCGATGATCGTCTTCGCCCTCAACTCCCTGGCACGCCCGCGCCGACCCGGGATCGGCGGGCGTGATGGATATGAGGGCATGGCGCACCCCTAGCCACCGTCCTAAAGCGCTAGTAAATCAAGGGAAAGCAGTGCAGCTGTGAGCTGGCAAATCCCGAGCTAAGCCCTTGATCTGGTTAGATCGTGCGTCTTTGTAAACGCTGGCTCTCCAACGCGAGGTACCCCATGAGCGATGCCGATGGCTTTAGCCCCTCAGAGCCCGAGCCAACCCCCCTAGGCGATGACGCCATCCTGCCGTTCGAGTTGGAGCGCGCGGGCATCCGCGGCCGTCTCGTGCGCCTCGATCGCACCCTGGAGACCATCCTAACCCAGCACCGCTATCCCGATGCGGTCTCGGCGCTGGTCTCGGAAGCGGCCTTGCTCACCGCCATGATCGGCCAGGCGATCAAGCTGCGCTGGCGGTTTTCGCTCCAGATTCGCGGCAGCGGGCCGGTTAAGCTGATCGCCACCGACTACTTCGCCCCCGAAGCCGAGGGCGCGCCGGCGCGCATGCGCGCCTATGCCAGTTTCGAGCGCGGCGATGTCGCCTCCTCGCGCGCCACGGGGTTGGCGCTGCTCGGGCAGGGGGTGTTCGGCGTCACCATCGACCAAGGCCCCGACATGCGCCCCTACCAAGGCATTACGCCGCTGACGGGGGAGCGACTGGCCGATTGCGCCGAGGTCTACTTTGCCCAGTCCGAACAACTGGCGACGCGGTTTCGCTCGCTGGCCGCTAAGGCGCAGACACCGGGGGCGGCGGCGCACTGGCGCGGTGGCGGTCTGATGCTCCAACAGTTGCCCGAGGCGCTGAGCGGAGCCCAGCCCGATGCGCCCTCTGGGGCCGAAGGGTTGATGACTGCCGATGATGTGGCGGCCATGGGCGCGCGCGAGGAAGATTGGAGCCGGGCCAATCTGCTGGCCGACACCGTCGAGGAGCACGAGTTGATCGGCCCCCATGTCAGCCCCGAGCGCCTCCTGACGCGTCTCTTTCACGAAGAAAGCCCGCGGGTTTATCCGGTGCAGGCGGTGCGTTTTGGGTGCACTTGCTCGGCGGAGCGGGTCGAGGCGGCGCTGGCGCAGTATTCCGACCGCGATATCGCCCATATGACCACGCCAGAGGGCACGGTGACGGCGGACTGCCAGTTTTGCTCGGCCCACTACACGTTCGACCCGGCGATGCTGGGGTTTGAGGCTGCGGCGCGGCGCAAGAAGGGCTGATGTCCTACCCGCCAGCCCTGTGCAGGCTGGCTGGAGATCGTTTTAGAGCCCGTTGGCCGTGCCCAGGATACGCCGCACCACCGGCATCGCCTCGCCCACGGTCATGCCAGGGCGCAGGCGGCGATCATAGAGGAGCGACAGGAGGGCTGCGTCGTGCTCGGTCATCAGGGCGAATTCTTCGTCGTCGTTGAAGATCGAGGGCCGGATCGAGGGATCGTCGCGGGCTAGGCCCATGGTCTGGGCCATCTCTTCTTCGACGCAGGAGCGGCGCGACAGGCCGCCGACTTCGTCGCGGATGTAGACCACGGCGAAATAGATCTCATAGGCGCCGGGGCGGTTGGGCGGCTGGTAGTAGAATTCGGCCGCACAAGGCCATTGCCGGTCGTCGGCCCAGGCATCGAACAGATCGCTGAGCGGGGCGTATTCGGGGGTCGAGCGGAACAGCTCGCCCACCTCGCGCCGGCCCTCGCGGTCGAGAAAGAACACCAGCAGATTGGGCGCGGCGCTGGCTGGGGCGATGTCGAGCCCGGTGGCGTTTTGTAAGCGGTTGGAGAACTCGGCCACTGTCGCGGTGTCGTTGGCGTCGTGATCGCCAAACAGCATGTAGCGGACCGGGCGCTGCCAGCGTGTCAGGGGCGCCTCGGCATCGAGGCCGAGGGCTTCGTAGCGCCCATCGACGATCTCGAACTCCGAGCCAAAGCCGATCTTGGCGAAATTGGCTGCCAGGTCTTCGCTGGTGTAGGGCGCATCAATGGGCGCGCGGTCGGCGCGGAGCTTGCCGGCGGCGCGCAGATCGGCGTCCCAACGGGCGAAATCCGTGGCTGCGGGCTGGGCCGTGCAGGCGGTGAGGGCGAGAATCGACAAGAGCGCGAATAGCTTGGGCATGTGAAAAGGGAGCCCGATTGCGCAGCGCAAATCAAGCAATCATTGCGGTGCAGCCAAACACGTTTTGTCAAATAGCCCGGGCCAGGGACGCGCGAGGGGCGTGCCCGGCTGCGGCATGCTTTCGCAGGCCAATAGGCCAGGCTTGGGGCAAAACCTCGTTTGAGCCATGTAGGGCCCATGGAAGCATCGTTTTGGCATGAGCGCTGGCAGCGCAAAAAAATCGCCTTTCACGAGGGCGTGCCCAACGCGCTCCTGGTGGCGGGTTTCGCCCGCCTTGGCCTTTCTGCTGGGGCGCGGGTGTTCGTGCCGTTGTGCGGCAAGAGCGCCGATCTCGGCTGGCTGCTGGCGCGTGGGCACCGTGTCGTCGGCATCGAACTCAACGAGGGCGCGGTGGCGGAGGCGTTCGAGGGGCTGGGCCTCACGCCCGAGATCACTACGCTGGAGTGCTTGACACACTACCGTGGCGGCGAGATCGAGATCTATGCCGGCGATGTGTTTGCCCTTAACAGCGCGCTGCTCGGCCCCGTCGAGGCGATCTACGACCGCGCCGCGCTGGTGGCGCTGCCCGAGACCATGCGCGCAGCCTACGCGCGCCATCTGGTCGAGGTGACGGCCAAGGCGCCGCAGTTCCTGATCACCTACGACTACGAGCAGAGCCAGACCGCAGGGCCGCCGTTCTCCGTGCCCGAGGCCACCGTTGCGGCACTTTATGACGACCACTACCGCCGCGAGCACCTCGCCAGCAGCGAGATCGCCGGCCCCCTGGCCGAGCGTTGCTCGGGCAGCGAGATCGCTTGGTGGCTGAGGCCCCGCTAGAGCGATTTCAAAGGAGGTGGAAACACCGACTGACCAGGAAATCGCGGCAGAACAACAGCTTATAGTATTTTACGCGAACCAACGTTTGCGCAAAATGCCATAACGCTGCTCACTCGGCGGCAAGGGGGTGGCGATCTAGCACCAGGCGTTTCAGACGATCATCGAGGACGTGGGTATAGATCTCGGTGGTCGAGACATCGGCGTGGCCGAGCAGCGTCTGGATCGCGCGCAGATCGGCGCCGTTGGCCAGGAGGTGGGTCGCAAAAGCATGGCGCAGCCCGTGGGGCGAGATGCCCGCCGGATCGAGCCCGGCCTCGACCGCCAGACGCTTTAACTGTTGCCAAAACGCAATCCGCGTCAGATGGCCGCTGGCCCCGCGCGAGGGAAACAGCCAGACCGAGCCCTTGGCGCCCTCTGCCTTGGCCCGCGCCTCCGCCGCATCGCGCAACCCGAGCCACTCAGCCAGCGCCTTACGGGCTGGCTCGCCGATGGGCACCAAGCGCTCGCGCCCGCCCTTGCCGCGCACCAACAACACCCGCGGATCGCCGCGCACCGAGGCAACCGGCAGCGAGACCAGTTCGGTGACGCGTAAACCGGTGGCATAGAGCAGCTCCAACAGGCAGTAGAGCCGCACGCTGCGCGCCTCGCCACGGCAGCCCGCCTGTGCCGTCTCCAGCAGCTTCCGCACCGCCGCCTCGTCCAGCGCCTTGGGCGGGGTGCGCCGCGGGGCCGGTCCGCGAATGCGCGCCGAGGGGTCGTCCTCACGCCAGCCCTCGCTCCAGGCAAAGCGATAGAACTGCCGGATCGCCGAAAGCCTGCGCGCGCGCGTGCTCACCGCTAAGCCATCGGCCTCCAAAGCCGCGACATACGCCTCGATGTCTTGGCGCGTGGCCGTGGCCGCATCGAGCCCGCATCCAGCCAGATAAGCGCTGAAATCGGCAACATCGCGGGCATAGGCCATGATCGTATTGTCGCTCGCGCTCTGCTCGGCGCGCATGGCCTCCAGAAAGGCCCCAGTCCACCCTCGGCTCACACTCACTCCCCCGGCAATGGCAGCGGGATCTGGACATCGCGCACCGGCGCC
>JBCDHK010000293.1:0-5070 GCA_038750185.1 Pseudomonadota bacterium | reverse complement strand
GGGTGACATAGACCATGGTGGCGCCCAGGCGGCGCTGCAGGGCGCGGATCTCGCTGCGCATCTGGGTGCGCAGTTGGGCATCGAGGTTGGAGAGCGGCTCGTCCATGAGAAACACCTGCGGATCGCGCACGATGGCGCGGCCCATGGCAACGCGCTGGCGCTGTCCGCCCGAGAGCGCACGGGGTTTGCGCTCAAGCAGGGCACCGAGGCCGAGAAGCTCGGCGACACGGCGCACTTCCCCCTCGCGCTCAGCCCGCCCCATGCCGCGCACGCGCAGCCCAAAGCCGATGTTCTCCGCGACACTCATATGCGGATAGAGCGCGTAGTTCTGAAACACCATCGCCACATTGCGATCCTTGGGCGAGCTGTCGGTGACATCGCGCCCGCCGATCTCGATGCGCCCCGCCGAGACCCGTTCGAGCCCGGAGAGCAGGCGCAAGAGCGTGGTCTTGCCACAGCCGGACGGCCCCAGATAGGCAACGAAGGCACCGTCGTCGATCTCAAGCGACAGGCGCCGGATCACGTCGGTCGGGCCAAAGGACTTGGCGACGTCGATGTACTGTAGACCCGCCATAGCCTGGCCCTGCCCGAGAAGAGTGCTACGGCATTTCGCGTGAAGCTTGGCTTGCACGCCCTGCTGTAGGCTATTGTTTTATCAAGATTTCCGGGTTGGCCGGTATCTCCGTCGTTCTTAAAACCGCTTTAGCATGCGCCGATGACAGTTTTTCGACGAAAACACCCTCGACGACGGCTTCTGTCTGCTTTTGTAGGGCAGGCTGCATTATAGTCTCGGCACCGGAAGTACTGGCGAGATTTCTGTTGTAAAATCTGCTGGGTTGATGACTTTATCACGGGCTTGAGAAATTGGATGGGCGCAGATGAGCATTGCAATCGAGGCGCTGAGCAAGACCTTCGGCGGGCGCGCTGCCGTCGATGGGCTGACATTCGATATCCCGTCCAATGCCCTCTTTGCCGTCGTCGGCCCATCGGGATGCGGCAAGAGCACTCTTCTCAGGCTAATCGCAGGCCTGGAGACGCCTGATCGCGGCCGGATCGCCCTGGACGGCGCGGAGGTCGCCGGACCGGGCATCTTCGTGCCGCCCGAGGAACGGCGGGTGGGGGTTGTCTTTCAATCCTATGCGCTCTGGCCCCATCTCACGGTGGCGGCCAATGTCGCGTTCCCCTACGAGGCGCAGGGCGTTGCCCGGGCCGAGACGGCGCGCAAGGTGGCCGAACACCTGAACACCGTCTCGCTGGAGGCCTTTGCCGGGCGCCGGCCCGAGGCGCTCTCGGGCGGGCAACGTCAGCGCGTGGCGCTGGCGCGGTGCCTGGCGGGGGCGGCGCGCACGATCCTGATGGACGAACCCCTGGCCAACCTCGATCCGCATCTGCGCGGCGCGATGGAGAGCGAATTGCGTGCCTTCCATGAGCGCTCCGGCGTGACGACCCTCTACATCACGCACGACCAACGCGAGGCGATGGCGCTGGCCGATCTCATGGCGGTGATGGAGGCGGGTGCGATCCAGCAGATCGGCACGCCGCAGGAGATCTACGAGCGGCCACAGACCGAAATGGTCGCGCGCTTCGTGGGCCGCGGCAGCCTGATCCCGGCCGAGGTCGCCGGCGGTCACGCGCGGATCGCAGGCCATAGCGTGCCGGTGTCCGGCGGGCGTGCGGGCGGGGGCGAGGGGCAGGCAACGGTGTTTGTCCGCCCACGCGATATCGTGGTCGATGGCGAGGGCTGGCCCGTCGAGATCGTCTCCGCCCATTATCGCGGCGGCGGGTGGGAGGCGCAGGCCCAGAGCGATGGGCTGGCAGCACACATCATGCTCGACCTCGACCGCCCGGTGCGTGCAGGAGAGACGTTGCGCATCGCCCTCAAGTCCGGATGGGTCTTGCCGAACTAGAGCGATTTGAAGCGCTTCTGGCACGAGAGCGCGGCTCGCAAATCGCGGTAGAACAATACCCTAGAGCACATTGGCGAACCAGGGTGGTCGCAATGCGCTCTAGAGCCGCCAGGGGACGACCCCGGGCGGGGCATGCCTGCCGAGGCGGTCGAGGAGCGCCATCAGCAAAACGGTGGCCACCACCGTCACCGCCGACATGGCGGCGGCCAAGGTGGTGTAGCCGCCGTCCTCGTAGTTGAAGATTGTCGTGCCGATGGTTTCATTGCCGCTCGACCAAAGGAGCGCCGAGACCGTGACTTCGTTGTAGGCGGTCAGAAACACCAGGATCGCCCCCGAGGCCGCCGCCGGTGCGATGAGCGGCACGGTGATCCGGCGCATGCGCCGAAAGTAGCCAGCGCCCGCAACCCGCGCGGCCTCGTCGAGAGCGGGGTCGAGCTGCAGGCTGGCCGCTGTGACCGGCTTCAGCGCAATGGAGAAGAAGGCGCAGAGATAGGCCAGGAGAATGATCGTCAGGGTGTTGTAGAGGGAGATCCCGAGAAGGGGCAGGGGCCTGATGAAGGCGAGGATAAAGGCGACCGAGATCACCAGACCGGGGATGGCATAGGTCATCTCTGCGAGGGCCGACAGCCCGGTCCCGGCGCGGCGATGGCCGGGCTTCGAGGCGGTGGCGAAGCGGGCCACGAAAATCGCCAGAACCGCGATGACGGCCGCTGCGGTGGCGGCGATCAGGGTGGAGTTCACGAAGGCGCGGATGGTGACGGACTGGCGAAACAGGATCTCGTCGAAATTGCGCAGGGTCGCCGTCTCCGCACTCAACGTCACGCCGTAGGTGGGCACGAGTGCTGTGGCAAAGAGCGCCGTGACGGGCAGGACCAGCGTCGTCAGAACCGCAAGCGCAAGCCCCGCCTCGACGAGCGGGCGCCAGCGCCCGAGCGCAATGTTGAGCGGCGGCTGGGGCGGTCCGATCAGAGCATTGCGGCGCTTTTGCGCAAGCCACATCTGCACGAGCACCGCCGCGATCGCGATCGCCGCGATCAACACCGCGATGACGGCCATGTCGGTGAGGACGCTGGGGCCGAAGCTCGCCAGGCGTTGCCAGATCAGCACGGGCAGCGTCGTGTAGCGCGCAGGGATGCCGAGCAGCGCCGGAATGCCGAAGTTGCCAAGGGCCGAGACGAAGGCCAGCGCTAAGGCGGCGATCAGGGTCGGTGCCAGGAGCGGCAGGACGATGCGCCTCAGTAGGTGCCCCGGTCGCGCGCCGGCGACGCGGGCTGCATCGGACATCTCACGCGGCAGGCTGCGCAAAGCGGCGAGCACGACCAGGAAAACCAGCGGCGCATGCTGGATCCCAAGCAGCACGATCACGCCCTCGCGGGAATAGAGCGGATGGGTCGAGCCGAGTTCGGGCGCCATGCCCAGCGTCTGCAACAGCGCCGAAGACGGCCCCAACGCCTGGATCCACGCAATCGCCGTCACATGCGGCGGGATCATCATCGGGATCAGCAGGAGGAAGGTGTAAAGCCCTTTGCGGCTAACATCCGTCAAGCCCAGCGTGAGGGCCGCCAGCGTGCCGCCGATCAGCGCGAGGACGGCCGAAGCGAGACTGCTCTCCAACGAATTCCACAGCGCGCGCGGCACGGAGCGGCTGTCCAGCGCGTCGAGCAGCGGGCCGATCCCATCGCTGAACGCCACCCGGCCCAGCAGGCCGAGGGGAAAGACGAACAGGACAAGCCCGAGGCCAAGCAGGGCGGCGAGGGTCAGGCCCTCACCGTTGACGAGTGGGCGCCGCATCGCGGGCGGTCTAGCCGCCGAAGATGTCGATAAAGCGCTGCTTGTTGGCCCGGTCATTGGCGAGCGCCGCCGCTGGATCGAAGTCGAGCAGCTTGATCTCGCTCAGCGGCGGAAAACCTTCGGGCGGCGCGATCGCCGGATGGGCTGGCAGATAGCCCATGTCGGCTGCCAGTTGCTGGCCCTCCGGCGAGATCAGGAAATCGACGAACGCTTTGGCCGCCTCGGGGTTTTGCGCGCTCGACAGGATCGCGACCGGTTCGGTCACCGCCGAGACGCCTTCTTCGGGAAAGACGAACTCGACCGGGGCGCCCTTCAGCTTTTCGCGGATCGGCAGGAAATCCACCACGAAGCCATAGAGCTTCTCGCCGCCGGCAATGGCGCGGTAGGTGCCGCCGTTGCCGCCCTGCGGGTTCGCGCCCTGCTCGGCGAGGCCCTCGTAGAAGGCCCAGCCGAGATCGGGATGGGCGGTGATCGCCGCCATGTGGATGGTCGCCGCACCGGAGGTCAGGGGCGAGGGCATGGCCAGCTTGTCCTTCGCCTCGGGCTTGAGCAGATCGGCGTAGGAGGTCGGCACCATGTCCGCACCGGTGTTGTAGACGATGCCTGAGGTGATCAGCTTGGTGGAGAAATAATGCCCCTCGGTGTCCATCAGCGCTGGGTCGTAGGCCGAGATATCCGCCTCTGGGTAGGCCATCAGCCGGCCCTCGGCCTCCAGTCCTTCCATCGTCACCATGTCGGCGATCAGTAGCACATCGGGCTGCGGGGCGCCTGCCTCGAACTCGGCGCGCAGCTTGGCCATCACCTTGGTCGTCCCGTCGCGGATCCACTCGACTTCGACCCCGGGGTGCTTTGCAGTGAAGGCATCGACCGTGCGTTGGGCGTCGGCATTCGGCTGCGAGGTGTAGAGGACGAGCTTGCCGGAGGGCTCGGCAGCAAGAGCCGCGGTGGAGAAGAGCAGGGCCGCGGCGGCGCCAGTGAGGGTCTTGATCATGTCGGTCTCCAGAGATTGAGGCGACGCACCCTATCGCGCCTTGACGACAGCCAGATGACACCGCGGCGCCAGGCAATACAGGCCGCGCTTTGCAGTCGATGGCGGGTCAGCGATGTCCTCGTACAGGCTCTCTTCCACATGCATACCCCTGGCCCGATAAGGGACAGCGACCGTAGTCGTGCCCTCCAGGGCACTCTGCGCCAGAGATCTGGGGCTGGGTGTCGGTCAATCACTGCACCTTCGCGATAAACAAGTGATTGTCGGGAGCGGGCACCAACGGCGCTCTCAAACCGCTCTGGCTCCGAGACCGACGCGTGCGATCGCTGTATCGCAGTTCGAACGGCGTGCGTGATCGCGGCGCTCCCGTGAAGAACGTGGCCC
>JBCDHK010000292.1:0-5078 GCA_038750185.1 Pseudomonadota bacterium | reverse complement strand
CCAGCGCCGGGTATGCCCCACGGTGGCACCGAGCGCGAACGCCACGCCGCCGAGATCGCCGCCCACGGTCGGATGGCTTGGCAGAAGAACCATGGCTATGGCAAGCGCGCCTTGGGTGAGACTGCGGTGTTCCGCCTCAAGCGTGGCGGGGGCGAACGCCTGACGGCGCGCACCTTCGGTGCGCAGAAACGCGAGGTCGCTTTCCGGATCTCGGCAGCGAACAAGGCAATCCGCCTGGCCAAGCCAGCCATGATCCGTACCGCATGAACCTCGTGCGCAGCGCCCCATCACGACCAAACCTCGATCCATGCACCACGACAGTTATCCACCGCCCCGCCCTCTGGCAACCGGAGCGCCAGCGCGAACCGGGATGGACGCCAGCGCGCTGGTTGGGGTAGCGCTGTTCTGATCACCCCGAGCCCCTTCCGGAGCCGCCCATGTCCCGCCGTGCGCCTGAAAATATCTTGCGCCTAGTCGATGACGGCACGCGCGAACGTGGGCGGCGCTACTGGCAGGAGGGCCGGGTGCTGCGCCTTGGCAAAGTCCGGCGCGACGGCACGGTCGAGGCCCAGGTCGCCGGCAGCCGCGGTGCCGTCTACCGCGTCAAGGTTTGGACCGAACCGGACCGCCAGGGCAGGCCGGTGGTCAGCCATGGCCACTGCTCGTGCCCCATGGTCATGGATTGCAAGCACGTGGTCGCCGTGGCCCTGGCCTTGAGTGAAGCGGCAGAGGCCAAAGCTCCGCCACCCAAGCCTGCCAAACGGGCCGCCCCCAAAACCCCCGCCAAGACTCTCGGCGTACCTTCTCTCCTGGCACATTGGCTCGACGATCTGAGCCGCGCCGAGAGCGCCGCCGCAGTCGAGGCCGAGAGCCCCGACGGCTTTCCCACCAACGTGCGCGACCGCTTGATCCCGCTGATCGATATCGAGCGGGGGCGCCTCAGGATCCAGCCGGTGAAGGTGCGTCTCGGGCGCGGTAATCGCTTTACCGGCACGCCCCAGCCCTACGACGGGCGCCATCTGCTGCGCGGCGCACCGCGGCCGAAGTTTTTGCGCCCCATCGATCTGGCGCTGCTCGAACGCCTGGCCTATCGCGCCGGAGCGCCGCAGGAGAGCGGCCCGAGCGCCGCCATGCTGCGGGCGGCCTTGGCCACCGGCCAGGCGCGCTGGGGCTCGTTGGAGGGGCCGGTGCTCTGGGAGGATGCGCCGCGGCGTGGCGGCTTCGTCTGGGAGAGCGCGGGCGAGGGCCGGGATCTGCGCCAACACCTGGTGGTGCGCAGGCTGGAGGGCGAGGCGCCAACCGGGCCCCACTTGACAGCCCTGCCGCTCGCCCCGCCCTGGTATCTCGATCTAGAAACCGGTGCCATGGGCGTCCTGGAGACCGGCCACCCGCCTGAGGTGGCCCAGGTACTGACCAAAGCGCCCCCCGTCGCCCCCGAAGAAGCTGCAGCGCTGACCCAAGCGCTCGCCAAACGCGCGCCCAAGCGCCAAGCGGCCTCCAAGGGTGCCACGCCGCGCCCGGCGCTGCCCCTGCCCGAGAGCGTCGCGATCACTGAGCGCCAGGCCGCGCCGCCACAACCGGTGCTGCTCCTCGATACGGTCGAGATCACCCTGGTCGACGGCTACTACCGCCGCCTCAGCCTGACGCTGCCCGTCCTGGCGCCGCGCTTCGACTATGCCGGCGCGGAGGCGACCGCCCTAGCCGACCCCGATCCGCTGCGCCTACAGGAGAACGGAGCGCTCTTGCTGCTCGCGCGCGACCGCGAGGCCGAGACGGCCCACTTTGAAACCTTGGCGCCGCTGGCATTGGACCAGGGCTTTGCACCCCCTGAAGCCTTCGGCCAGGACGTGGGCCGTGAGCTGCTGCGCGACCACGACGCGGCCGATCATATCTTCCTGCCGGTCTGGCTCGAAGACACCCTGTCTGGCCTCCACAGCGAGCCCGAAGATCCCGAGACCTACATCGCCGAGATCGACACCGCCGCCCTCACCGTGCTGGCCGAGACCGTCGAGCATTTGCGCACCCAGGGCTGGCGCATCGAGACCGCGCCCGACTGGCCCTGGGCACTCTACCGCGGGCCGCTTAGCTTTAGCGCCGGCTCGGAGAGCAGCGGCATCGACTGGTTCTCGTTCGAGCTGAGCCTGGAGGCCGACGGCCAGCGCCTCGATCTGCTACCGCTCGTGGTCTCGATCCTCGATTGCCTGCCCCTCGGCCCCGACGGCCAACTCGACCCCGAGATCGATCTGGCCGAGTTCCTCTCCGGGCTGCCGCTGTTTCCCGCACTGCCCGACGGCACCCGCGTCTGGCTCGACGGCGCGCAGCTTGCCCCCATGGTGGCGGCGGTCTTGGAGGCGCAGGGCTTGCTTGCCGGCTTTCATCCAGCTGAAGCGGGCAGCTTATCGGCGCTGGCTGAGGCGCTGGAGGGCTGCGGTGTGCCCTGGCGGGGCGACCGGCGCCTCCTCGATCTGGGCGAGCGGCTGCGCACCCTCGGCCAAACTGCGCTGCCGCCCCCGCCCGGCCTTGGCGCAAACCTGCGCGCCTATCAGAAGACCGGCTATTCCTGGCTGATGGCTCTGGCCGAGACCGGCTTTGGCGGTCTCCTGGCCGATGAGATGGGCCTGGGCAAGACCCTCCAGACCCTGGCGCTCCTGCTGGCTCGCCATAGCGATCCCGAACAAGACCGCCCGAGCCTCCTGATCGTGCCCACTTCGCTGGTACCGACCTGGCAGCGCGAAGCGGCGCGCTTTGCCCCTGGGCTGCGCCTCCTGGTGGTGCATGGCCCGAGCCGCCACGCTGAGTGGGCGCGCCTTGATGAGGCCGATGTGGTACTCACCACTTATCCGCTCCTCCACCGCGACATTGAGCGCCTCGCAGACCAGCCCTATGACACGGTCGTCCTCGACGAAGCACAGGCGGTGAAGAACCCCGCCGCCGCCGCAGCAAAGCACATCCGCCGCTTAGAGGCACGCACCCGGCTCGCGCTGACCGGCACGCCAGTGGAGAACGCGCTCCTAGATCTCTGGGCGCTGTTCGACTGGCTAATCCCGGGGCTGCTCGGCAATCGCAGTCAGTTCACCAAAGTCTTCCGCACCCCCATTGAGCGCCACGGCGATACAGAGGCCCAAGCCCGCCTCAACGCCCGCCTCGCACCCTTTCTGCTACGCCGCACCAAGCAGGCCGTGGCTACTGAACTGCCACCACGCACCGAAATCGACGAGCCCGTGACGCTGGCCGGCGCCCAGCGCGGCCTCTACGAGAGCATCCGCGTCGCAATGGACGTGCGCGTGCGTGAAGCCATCGCCGCCAAGGGCGTCAGCGGTGCGCGCATCACCATCCTCGACGCCCTCCTCAAGCTGCGCCAAGCGGCCTGCGATCCTGCCCTCGTCAAACTGGAGGCCGCGCGCAAAGTCGGCGAGAGCGCCAAACGTG
The DNA here is from genome assembly GCA_038750185.1 of Pseudomonadota bacterium. Classification (GTDB taxonomy): domain Bacteria; phylum Pseudomonadota; class Alphaproteobacteria; order Rhodobacterales; family Rhodobacteraceae; genus Thermohalobaculum. The sequence goes on along the minus strand of JBCDHK010000292.1, from coordinate 1,649 downwards.
CCCGCCTCTTGGAACTCCTTGAGAGCCTGATCGCTGAGGGACGCCAAGTCCTGGTGTTCTCGCAGTTCGTCAGCATGCTGCGCCTGATCGAGGCCGATATCACGGCGCGGGGCTGGTCCTATGCCCTCCTCACCGGCCAGACCCGCGACCGCGCCGCCGCCGTCGAGCGCTTCCAAAGCGGCGAGGCTTCGCTCTTTCTCATCAGCCTCAAGGCCGGCGGCACCGGGCTGACCCTGACTGCCGCCGACACGGTGATCCTCTACGACCCGTGGTGGAACCCCGCCGCTGAGTGCCAAGCTATGGACCGTGCCCACCGCATCGGCCAAGACAAGCCGGTCTTCGTCCACCGCCTGATCGCCGAGGGCACGGTCGAGGCTGCGATCCGCTCACTGCAGGCGCGCAAGCAAGCCCTGGCCGACGGCGTCTTCGATGCCGAGGGCACCAGCCTGCCCAAAGCCCTCGATGAGGGCGATATCGCAGAGCTATTCGCCCCCGTGGCCTGAGCACTCAGTGAGTAACGGCGGTCATTGGGCCTCTCGGCACACTCGCTCGGCGCTGGCCAGGGGGCGCGTGGCCGGTTAGGGGGACAAGAACCAACGCCCAAGGAGACCCCGATGGACCAGACCACCCTCGGCCAACCGACCCCGACCCCCGCCAGCCCCGAGGAGGCGCACCTCGATCCGGTGCCAAACCCGCACCCCGACACTGACTACCTGACGCGCTTCACCTGCCCCGAGTTCACCTCGATCTGCCCGGTGACCGGCCAGCCGGATTTCGCCCACCTGGTGATCGATTACGTGCCGGGCGAGTGGCTGGTCGAGAGCAAGTCGCTCAAACTGTTTCTCCAGAGCTTTCGCAACCACGGCGCCTTCCATGAGGCCTGCACGCTCGATGTCGGTCGGCGGATCGTGGCGGCGATCAAGCCCCGTTGGCTGCGGGTGGCGGGCTATTGGTATCCGCGCGGCGGCATCCCGATCGACGTCTTCTGGCAGACCGGGCCTGCACCCGAGGGGCTTTGGCTGCCTGACACCGGTGTCGCTCCCTACCGCGGGCGCGGCTGACGTGCCAGGGTGTGGATCAGCATCGGACAGGCACCCCAGCACGGACTAGTTAAGTCATCGATGACTTAGAGAAATCCAAAGCGATCTGGGGTCCTGATTGGTGCCTATTTGGCCTCCGCTAAAACCCTAATTTATCGTGTGAGCTGAATTGAGTATCGTCTTGCTGGGGTGGGGTTCCAGTTCAATATTGATACACAGTTTGCCCCGCCGAATTATTTCGATTTTGGGTTTTTATGGCGATAAAGCACAGTTATCGTGAGTAATGCTCGCAAAGGGACAGGGAGCGGATAGCGGCCCTCGGACATCCCAAAAACCGCACCGCGGTAGCCCCCGCGGCCTTCATACCAGCCGCACGGGGCCATCATAGGCGCCAAGGCGGCGGTCTGCGGTCACGAGCAGCAAGCCCTCGGCTGCCGCCTGCACCAGCAGCATTCGATCGAAGGGATCGCCGTGGTGGCGCGGCAACGACGTGAGCCCGAGGCAGTGCCGGCCCTCGACCGCAAGCTCGCAGTAGCCGTTGGCCAGAAGACCGGCGCGCAGCACCGAGGGCTCGGTCCGGAAATCGGGGCGGTCGAGCGCGCGCTTGAT
>JBCDHK010000291.1:0-5085 GCA_038750185.1 Pseudomonadota bacterium | reverse complement strand
TCCTCACTGGCCGTCTACGGCGGCGACTGAGCCCCACTCTCCCCATCACGCACGGCCGCCGAGAGCGCGAGGAATTCTGCGATGCTCAGGGTCTCGGCGCGGCGGGTGGGTTCGATCCCGGCGGCAGCAAGGGGGATCAGCGGATCGGCGGTCAGTGCTTTAAGAGATTGGCGCAACATCTTGCGCCGCTGCGAAAAGGCCGCGCCGACTACACGCTCGACCAACGCCGGTTCGATCTCGGCCTGTGGCGCCCCTGGCACGATCTGCACAATGGCCGAGGTGACCTTGGGCGGCGGCGTAAACGCGCTCGGGCTCACCGAAAAGCACAGCCGCGCCCGTGCGCGCCACTGCGCCAGAACCGAGAGCCGCCCATAGGCTTTGCTGCCCGGCGCTGCAACGATGCGCTCGGCCACCTCGCGCTGAAACATCAGCGTCAGGCTCTGCCACCAGGGCGGCCAGGCAGGCGGCGTCAGCCAGCGCACCAGGAGCTCGGTGCCGATGTTATAGGGCAAGTTGGCGCAGATGCGCGCCGGGGCCCCGAGATAGGGCGCGAGGTCGATCTCCAGCGCATTGCCCGCGATCACGGTGAGCTGGCCCGGCCAGTGCTGGGCGATCTCCTCCAAAGCAGCCAGGCAGCGTGCGTCGCGCTCGACGGCGATCACCCGCGCCGCGCCCTCATGCAAGAGCGCGCGGGTCAGCCCGCCAGGGCCGGGGCCAATTTCGACCACCGTCGCGCCCTCCAGCGGGCCGGAGGCGCGAGCGATGCGCGCGGTCAGGTTGAGATCGAGCAGAAAGTTTTGCCCCAACGCCTTGCGGGCTGAGAGGCCATGGCGTGCGATCACCTCGCGCAGGGGCGGCAGCCCGTCGTGGGCAAGGCTCATACCAAGGCGGGCGCCTGCCCCGCGCGTGCTGCGCCCATGCGCGCTGCCATATTGAGCGCGGCGATCAGACTGTCGGAGCGGGCCTTGGCTTGGCCTGCGATGGCAAAAGCGGTGCCGTGATCGGGCGAGGTGCGCACAAAGGGCAGGCCGAGGGTGACGTTGACGCCCTCGTCGAAGTCGAGCGCCTTGACCGGCACCAGACCCTGGTCGTGGTACATGGTCAGCGCGACGTCATAGCCGCGGCGGGCCTCGACATGAAACATGGTGTCGGCGGGCAGCGGACCAGTCACGTCGAGGCCAAGCGCGCAGAGCCGCTCGACGGCGGGGGTGATGGTCTCGATCTCCTCGCGCCCCATGGCCCCGCCCTCGCCCGCGTGTGGGTTGAGCCCGGCAATGGCCAGACGCGGCGCGGGGATGGCAAAGTCACGGCGCAGGCCTTCGGCGGTGATGCGCGCAGTTTCGACGATCAGATCGACGGTAAGCGCCCTGGGCACCTCGGTGAGGGGGATGTGGATGGTGACGGGCACCACACGCAGATTGGGCCCGGCGATCATCATCACCGGCTGGACGCCCCCTGCCAGCGCCCCCAGAAATTCGGTGTGGCCTGGATGGCTAAAGCCCGCGCCGTCGTAGAGCACCTTTTTGGCGATCGGGTTGGTGACGAGCGCCAAGGCCTTGCCAGCGTGCACCAGCCCCACCGCGGTCTCGATCCAGTCGATCACGGCGTGGGCGTTAGCGGTATCGGGGTGGCCTGGCACGATGGGCGCGGGGCATGGACGCTCCAGCACCGGCACGCCGTATTGCCAGGCCTGCGCGGTCTCGGCGGGATCGGCAATGGGCACGGCGCTCTCGCCCAGGGCACGGCCATCACCGATGGCAAAGAACGGCTGAGTGATCCGCCCGCTGGCTCGCGCGGCGACGGCGATCTCGGGGCCGATGCCCGCCGGATCGCCCAGGCTGAGTGCCAACGGCAGACCGGTGCCCGCCATCAGCGCATCTCGATCATGGCATCGCGGCGCAATTCCTGGATTAGGCCCTGGGCCAACAACTCGATGCGCTGGTTGAGAAGCCTCTGGCGGACCTGTTCGCGCAACTCCGGGTCGTCGGCCCCGACAGCCCCGCCACCGCGCCGGTCGAGCACTTTGAGGATCATCAGACCGCTCGGCACGGCAAAGGGCGGCGCCACGCCACCGGGCTCAAGACCGGCGAGGGTGCGCACCAGGCCTTGGCTAAGCTCGCTGGCCGGCACCCAGCCCGCATCGCCGCCCTGCGCAGCACTGGGCGCGCGCGAGTGGGTGCGCACGGCCGCTGCGAAATCGCCGCCTTGGGAGAGCTGGCGAAACAGCCGGTCGGCCAACGCCCGGGTCTCGGCTTCGCTGCGGCCCTCGCCATCGAAAGGCAGACCGATTTCTTGGAGGCGAAAGGCTCCACCGCGCTGGGTGGCGCCAGAGAGCGCGATCTCGGCGTCGATCTCGGCCTCGCCCGGCTCCACCTGGCCGAGAAAGCGGCTGCGCACCACTTCGCGCCAGACGATCTGTGCCCCGACCATATCGGCCACCGCATCCTCGCTGATCCCGCTCTGGGTGAGGCGGGCGCGCAGCGCGTCGGGGCCCACTTGGACACGCGCGGCCAGTTGGCGCATGCCTTCCTCGATGAGGTCGGGGTTTGGCTCGATGCCAGCGCGCTTGCCGGCCTGGAGCATCAGGCGGTTTTCGATCAGCCGGTCCAACGCGATACGGATTAGACGGTCGCTGTCCTGGGTGGGTGCGCCGAGGACGCGCAGCATCTGGGCGCGCTGCTCCACGTCCCAGGCGGTAATCATCGACTGATTGACCGTGGCGACAGGGCGAAAGGGGGTCTGCTGGGCGCTGACTGGCCCTGCCAGGACGATGAAGGCCAGCAAGAATAGGAGGGCGGTGCGCATCGGTGTCTCCGTCGCGGTCGCTGGGCGGTTCAGGGGCCGATCCCGCCGCCGCCTAGGGTGAGCAGTTCTACTTCAACGCCAAACGACGTAGAGGCCGGCGCGTTGGTCGTCGCGGTGAAGTTTCGTCGCACGAAGGCGCGCAGGGTACAACATTCGTTGGCAAAGCGCACCGATCCGCCGAATTCGACCAGCGCATCGCGCTCGATATCGTGGCGGATGTTGCCGGTCACCGACCACTCCGGGGTCAGGCCGAAAAACACATTGGCGGCGATTTCCTCACGGTCCTCGTCGACGCCTGTGCCTGAATCGGCGGCGAGAAACACGTAATCGGCGGTGAGGCGCGCGCGCGCGATGCCGGTACTGATCGAGACGGCGTTGCGGGTGAGGGAATTGTCGTCACCGCCAAAGCGCAGGCGCTGGCGCACGCTGAGGTAGGGGTCATAGCGCAGCGACCAGCCCGCCACCCAGTCGGATTGCGCCTCACGCAGGCCCGAGCCCGCGGTGAAGTCCGGACTGTCCTCAAAGCGCAGCGAGCGCCCAACGCTGGCATCGATGCCCACCGGCCCGCTGGAGAGCAGCGCATAGCGTAGCCCCAGATCGAGGCGCGGCCCCTCCTCGACACGGTCGCTGCCTGAAAAGCGGTTGGTATCGAAGAGGTTGAGTTCGTCGAATTCGGTGATCAGGCTGTCTTCGTTGGCGATGGCGGCGTCGTTGGTGGCAAAGGGCGCGACGATGGCCTGGGCGATGGGCTCGATCACATGCGAGACCGGTGTGCCAGCCACCACGCCCTCGGCCACCAGTGGAAAGCGTGCCTCCACGCCTGCCAAAGGGGCGAAGCGGAAGGTGGTGTCGTCGGGGCCGGGGGTGGTGCGGTCGCTGGTGCGAAACACATCGGCGCGGACCTCGGCAAAGCCGGTCAGCGCCAGGCCGATGGGCAGGATCTCCTGTCGCGACCAATCGAGGCCGAGACCGATGCGCTCGCTGTCCAGGCCGTCGTTGTTGCGGCGTAGCGCCCGTGCCGAGCCGAACAGCGCCAGCCGTCCGCCACCGAGATCGTCGGCCAGATCGCGCCGCGCCTCGAAGTCGGGCAGCGCGAGTGGGATCAGCCCCGGCGTCTCGCCAACGCGCAACGACTGAAAGCGCACCGCGGCCAGATCGAAAAACCCCTCACGCGTGTAGGACCGTGCATAGATCTCGCTGGTCAAGCGGCTCTCGGAGGAGAGATCGTAAAAGCGCAGGTAGTCGTCGTCGGTGACGGCCTGGATGTCCCAGCCCCAGTCGATACCCTGATTGCGAAAGCGCCCTTGGGTATCGAGATTGCCCTGGATGGCGTCCTCGCCGGTGAAATCGGCCTGGGTTAGCGAGCCGGCCACGCGCAGATCGCCGTTGGCGAAGGCACGGCGAAACTCGAACAGTCCGACCGGGTTGGTCTCGTTGGTGATGAATGGGGTCAGCGTGACGTCGGTCCGGTCGTCGATGGCCCAGTAGAACGGCGTCTTGAGGCCATAGCCGTAGTTGGTCGAGGTCGAGAGCGAGGGCGAGAGAAAGCCGGTGGCGCGATCGACGGTGGGATCGGGGTGGGAAAAATAGGGCGTCCAGAGCACGGGCACGCCAAACACCTCCAAGCGCGCGCTCTCGTAGTGGACGACGTTGTCCTCTTGGTCGTGGATGACGCGGCGCGCACGAATGCGCCAAAGAGGTGTCGGCTCGTCGGAGCAGACATCACAGGGCGAATAGGTGACTTTGTTGAGGATATTGTAGCGATCGTCGACGCGCTGGCCCTCGACGGCGGCGAGCTTGGCTTGCTGGTCGAGCAGCGCCTTGGCGCCCTTGATCAGCCCGTCGCGCAGATCGGCGTCGAGATCGGCTTCATCGGCAAAGATGGTGGTGCCGTCTTCGTCGCGCAGCACGATGTCGCCTTCGGCGGCGATGCGGCGGGTGTTGTCGTCGTAGACGATGCGTGCGGCGGTCAGGGTGCGCTGGCCGAAGAACACCTCGACATTGCCGATGGCGATCACTTGGCCCGCGTCACTGTCGTATTCGACGCGGTCGGCAAGCAGGGTGACGGGCTGGTCGGGGTCGATGTCCGGGGTCTGGGCCGGCGCGGGGGCCGCGAGCAGCAACGCCAGAGCCACGAGGGCCGCAGCGCGCGCACGCGGGGGTGCCCATCCGCTGGATGTCTCGACCACGCTCGCCTCCTGCTCGACAGCCCTTGACGGGCATTTCTGCCCTTCTAGCGCTCCCAGCCCAGGCCGCGCAACGCGGCGTAGCGGCTTGGTG
>JBCDHK010000290.1:0-5117 GCA_038750185.1 Pseudomonadota bacterium | reverse complement strand
GCTTGAGTTGGGGGCCGGCAAGGGCGAGCAGCAGCACGGCAAGGCCAAGCGCGCGCAACCACCACCCCGGCAAGCGCCGCCAGAGTGCAAAACCAACCACCGCCAGCGCCGCCAGCGCCAGCGCCGCGATGGCAAGATCGGGCAAGAGCGGCGCGAAGGCCAGCGAGGTCTGCATGGGCTACTCTCCGTGGGGTTGGGGGATTGGCGGGGTTAGGTGGTCATTGGCCGAGACGGCGCAACACTTCGGGGGCGTGGACTTGGTCGGATTTGTAGTTGCCAGTCAGGGCGTAGAGTACGAGGTTGACGCCAAAACGGTAGGCCAACTCGCGTTGGCGGTCGCCCGAGCGCCCGATGGGAAACAAGGGCCGCCCCCGTTCGTCGATCGCCCAAGCCGCTGCCCAATCGGCTGAGCCAACCACCACGGGCGAGACGTTGTCATCGACACGGTCAAAGCCCGGGATGGCGGCATCGCGCTCGGCCTGCTCGCCGCCTTCGGGGGCTGCCTCGGCCCAGACCCGGCCACCGCGCCAGCGCCCGGGGAAGCGGTCGAGCAGGTAGAAGCTGCGGGTCAGCACATGATCGTCATCGACCGGCGCCAGCGGCGGCAGGTTGAGCGCGCGCGCGATGCGCCGCATCTGGACAGCCGAGGCGCCACCAAAGCCGGACGCACCGTTTTGAGTGTCGATCAGCAGCAGCCCACCCTCGGAGAGATAGCCAGCCAAGCGCATGAGAGCAGCGTCGGAAGGCAGCGCGTCGGCTGTCAGCGGCCAATAGAGTATGGGGTAGAGCGCCATCTCATCGCGCTCAGGATCAACGCCGACCGAAGGACCCGGCTCGACCGCCGTGCGCCGCGTCACTGCGAGGCGCAGGCCCTCCAGCGCGCGGGCCGAGACGCGGTCGACGCGGTCGATGCCGGTGATGACATAGCCGAGCGTAGTCTCGGCAGTGGCCTCGACCGCAGTGGAGAGGGCGCGATCAGACAGGGGGGGCGGGGTTTGCGCCTCCGCGCGGCCTTGGATCAGCGTGGCTGTGAGTGCCAGGGCGACAAGCGTGGCCGTGGCCCCACCCAGACGCGGCAAAGCCAGACGTCCCGAAAGCCACAGCGTGGCAAAGACATCGGCCAGCGCCAGTGCGATGGCAGCCGCGAGAAACCAGGGCCCGAGGCGCGTGGTCTCGGCCCCGCCCAACGTCTCGACCGTAGCGCCTGCCGGGGGCGGCGGGAAGGGCGCCAGCGCAGCGTCCTCGCCGGTGAGGTTGATGACAAGCTCCGAGGCTTCGCCGGGGCGGCGCTCGGCGCCGTCGGCCCGGGCATAAAGACCGGGGGGCAGATCGGGGCCGACGACGGGCTCGGCCAAGCGCTTACCCGGCACCGGATCGCTCAAGGCCGAGGCCGGGCGCGCCAGACCGTCCGCCCCCATGGCCAGCGCCGCGCGCCAGAGCGTGCCAGCCAGATCCTCAGGGCTCGGCGTGTCCGGCGATTGCCCTGGCGCCAACGTCATCAAGCGCCCCAGCATTTCGACGAACAACCCCGAAATCGGCAGCGACGACCACTCGGCATCGGCGGTGACGTGAAACAGCACGACATGACCCTCGCCAAGGGCGGCACCGGTCACCAGCGGCGTGCCGTCATCGAGCGCAGCCCAAACCCGCTCGGAAAGATCGGGCGCCGGCTCGGCCAGCACCTGGGTTCGGACATCGACTTCCTCAGGCACGGCAAGGCGGCGAAACACGCCGTCCTCATCGAAGGGGCCGAGGCTGCGCGGCGACGACCACGCCAGCGCGCCCCCCAGCACCCGTCCACCACGGCGCAGACGCACCGGCAGCAGCGGATCCTCGGTCATGGCCGCATCGCGTTCGTTGATCGCAGCGGCCAGTCGCGTGCCGGCAAAGCGGATCAACAGACCCCCCGCCGCAACCCATTCCTCAAGGCGCGCTCGATCGCCATCGGCAAAAGCGCCGTAATCGGAGAGCACCAGCGCCGCGGGCTCGGCATCGAGCATCTCCGACAGCGTACCGCTGCGCACATCGGCATAGGGGTTGAGCGCCTGACTGAGGTAGTGGCGCGCCGAGGTGAGCGAGATCACGGTGCCATCGGCGTCAAGATCGACGATCCCGGCTGCGACGCGGGTAATCGCGCCCGAGGCTAGCGCTGCGCCTCCGGCCGAGGTGCGCTCGGTCAGCGTGACGCGAGTGACATCGCCGAGGCGCTCGGGCGGCAGGTCGAACACGGCGGTGGCGCGGCGCGCATCCACACCGAATTCGGCGCGTGCCACGGCAATGCGGCGCTCGGCACCGTTGGTATCTTCGGCGATGGCCGCGACGGTGAGAGTGGCTGCAGCGCCGCCGGCGCGCAAGACATCGACGGCCAGGCTACCTTCTTCGAGACGCGGCGGTGTGACGGCTGCGGCGGGCGCGCGCGCCTGGATCAGCCTGAGTGGCGCCTGCGAGAGGCGCTCCAGCAGCGCCTCAGCGGCCTCGGAATGGGCGAGACCGTCATGGATCCAGAGCGTTTCGGCGGGTTCTGGCAGGCGGCCCTCCTCCAGCGCGGCCAAGACCGCCCCACGATCGGGCGCCCAAGGCACCGGCTCGGCCGCATCGAGGGCCGGACGTACCGCTTCGGGCGAGGAGAGCGGCGGCACCTCGCCAGAGGCCAACGGCCAGAACAACACCTGGCGGCCATCTTCAGCCACTTCATCGAGCGCAGCCAAGGCCGCCGCGCGGCGCTCAGGCCACTCGGGCGCGCTGGCCCAACCCTGATCGAGCAACAACAGCAGCGGGCCATCGGCGCCCTCGCTCAGCCGCTCAGTGGGGTTGAGAATGGGGCGGGCAAAGCCGATCAATACCGCCGCCACCGCCAAAGCGCGCAAGAGCAGCAGCCACCACGGCGTCTTATCGGCCTGGCGCTCGTCGTCTTGCAGCCCAAGCAGCAAGCGCACCGCCGCAAAAGCCTGACGCTTGGGCGCGGGCGGGATGGCGCGCAACAGCCACCACAGGATCGGCAGCGCCGCGAGCCCGGCCAAGAGCCACGGGTTCAAAAAGGCCAACGATCCGAATGAGAGCATGTCAAACCCCTCCCAGGGCGGCGAACAGCGCCAACAGTGCGCGGCGCGGACTGACATCGGTGCGATGGACGATCAGACGCCACCCCGGCGCGAGGCGCGCCAGCAGATCGCGGCGCTCGGCCAAGCGTTTGAGGTAGGCATCCTTGAGGCTTGCCGCTTGATCGGTCTCATGGGTGAGGCTGCGGCCCAGGCTCTCAAAGCGGGTGCGCCCACGAAACGGATAGTCCTCCTCGGCGGGATCGACGATCTGGAGCAGCGTGCCGCCAATGCCGCGCTTGGCGGCGGCGGCAAGGGGTTGGGCGATGGCGTCCTTGGGGCCAAAAAAATCAGAGAGATAGACCGCCCGTCCGATCCGGGGCAGCTGGATTGGCGGGATCTCCGCATAGTCGGCGGGCTCGGCAAGATCGGCTGCCAGCAACAGCGCCATGCGCGCCAATTGCGGCTGGCCGGTGGCGGGGCGTTCGGCGTCGGTGCCGAGCAGGCCAAAGCGCTCATCGCCGCGCGAGAGCAACACGCCCAGCGCCAAGGTGAGCAACCGGGCGCGCTCGGCCTTGGTGCGCGGCGTGACCTCGGAGCGGTAGTCCATCGAGCGCGAGCGGTCGCACCAGAGCATCACCGTCTCGGCCGCCTCCCACTCCATTTCGCGCACGAATAGGCGGTCCGAGCGCCCCGAGCGGCGCCAGTCGATCGCCCCTAGATTGTCACCGGCGTGGGCGGGGCGGTACTGCCAGAAGGTCTCGCCCGGGCCCGAGCGGCGCCGGCCGTGAAAACCGGGCAGGATCGAGACCACGAGGCGTTCGGCCTCGACCAAAAGCGGCGGCAGTGAGCCCGAGATGCGCTCGGCGTCGCGGCGCAGCCAAGCGGCGCGGTCGATGGTCATGGCTGGGGCTCCCGTGGGGCGTGGCGCCCTGGCGCGGCTGCTGCGCTCAAGCGGCTGCCTCCATCGCCTGTTCGGCCAGGATCGCCTCGACCACCGAGGCGATGGTCGCCCCCTCGGCACGCGCAGCGAAAGTGAGCGCCATGCGGTGGGAGAGGGCAGCGGGCGCGAGATCGGCGACGTCGTCGAGGGTGGGCGCAAAACGCCCGTCCATCAGCGCTTTAGCGCGCACGGCCAGCATGAGTGATTGCGCCGCACGGGGCCCTGGGCCAAAGGCGAGGCGCTGGCGCGCAACCTCGGCGGCTTCATCGCTTTCAGGGCGGCAGGAGCGCACGATGGTCAGGATGCGTTCCATCACCGTCTCACCCACCGGCATGGAGCGCACGAGGCGTTGCAACGCGATCAGGCGCTCAGGGTCGAGCACGCGCTCGGCCTGGGCTTCATCCGCGCCCGTGGTGGCGAGCAGAATGTCGCGCTCTTCGTCGCGGGTGGGGTATTCGACGTCGATTTGCAGGAGAAACCGGTCGAGCTGGGCTTCGGGCAGGGGGTAGGTGCCCTCCTGCTCCAGCGGGTTTTGCGTCGCCAGCACGTGGAAGGGCTTGTCCAGCGCGCGGTGTTGGCCGGCGACGGTGACTTCTTTTTCCTGCATCGCTTGGAGCAGCGCCGATTGGGTACGGGGGCTGGCGCGGTTGATCTCGTCGGCCATGAGAAGGCGCGTAAAGATCGGCCCTGGGATGAACTTAAAGGCGCGCGCGCCATCGGCGCCGGTCTCCAGCACTTCCGAGCCCAGGATGTCGGCGGGCATCAGATCGGGGGTGAACTGGATGCGGGCGTTATCGAGGCCGAGCACGGTGCCCAGCGTCTCGACCAGGCGCGTCTTGGCCAAGCCCGGCACGCCGACCAGCAGCGCATGGCCGCCGGAGAGTACGGCGGTGAGGGCCAGATCGACCACCGTGCGCTGGCCGACGATGCGCTTGGCGATCTGTTCGCGCGCACGGGCGAGATCGGCGCCGGCGGCTTCGATCTGGGCGATGGCATCGGCGGGGTCGGTCTCTGTCATGGGGCTCTCGCGCACGTGGAAAAACGGTTCAGCTTCCCTACACTATGACGCAGTCGGCGAAGACAACAAGACCGAGCCATGAGCACATCCGAAAAACCCGAGCAGCCTCAAGCGCCCT